>CAMVGT010000130.1 GCA_947167125.1 uncultured Erysipelotrichaceae bacterium | reverse complement strand
AGAATGAGCTGCATGCGTATGGAAGAAGAGGATATGGAAGCGGATCTCGGCAGTATTGATCTGGATTTCTTCTCAAGATCTGAAAAGTGAGTTTTACCAAACCCAGGACGGCGTGTCCGGGGTTTTTCTTTACGCAGCAGGGTATAATGGGACAGTGAAAACCATGGAGGAAACACAATGGTCGGAAAATACAAAGTGATTACATTATGCGGAAGCACCCGCTTCAAGGATGAATTTCTGGCAGCGCAGAAAAAGCTGACCCTGGAAGGAAATATCGTGATTTCTGTCGGTCTGTTCGGACACTCCGGGGATGAGGAAGTATGGACAGAAGGAACCAAGGAAATGCTGGATGACATGCATAAGCGCAAGATCGATATGGCTGATGAAATCTTTGTCATCAATGTGAACGGATATATCGGCTCCTCTACAAAATCGGAAATTGAATATGCGGAAAAGACCGGAAAAGCAGTGCGTTATCTGGAAGAAAAGCTATAAAAAAATTATAAAAATATTTAGCACTCACCTCTTGACAGTGCTAAAACAAAGATCTATAACATAAGTGCAAAGGAAAAAGAGAAGATCCTGAGAAACAGAATCCAAACCCTCCATTCCCTTGCTCGCAGACATAGTTTATTACGATGAACAATGAATGAAAGAGCAGGAGGTGAATGACTATGTTAGTACCGAGAATTTTTACGGAGAATCTGTTTGATGACTGGATGGATGATTTTGACTTTACGAAAGGATTCCGTGACATTGACAGGAAGCTGTACGGCAGAAGAGCCGGCAGGGAAATGTTAACCGATGTCAGGGATCATGAAGATCATTATGAAGTGGAAATCGATCTGCCGGGATTCAAAAAGGATCAGATCACCCTGGAACTCAATGACGGCTATCTGACCGTGACAGCTTCCAAGGGACTGGACAAAGATGAAAAGAAGGAAGACGGAACCTATATCCGTCAGGAACGCTATGCCGGAGTGATGAGCAGAACATTCTATGTCGGTGAGGAGATTACCGAGAAGGATGTGACCGCTAAATTCGAGGACGGCGTTCTGAAACTGAATGTCCCGAAGAAGGAAGAGACAAAGAAGCTGCCGGAAAAGCACACCATCATGATTGAAGGTTAACCTGGAATGAAACGGAAGACCGCCCCGCCGGGGCCGGTCTTTTTCGTTCCCGTCATATTGACAAAGACGGATATGACCATTATAACAAAAGTGATGAAAACGTTTACGGAAACGGTTACGGAAAGGGTATCATGGTAACAATTAAGGATATTGCAAGATTATCAGGATACAGTATCGGAACGGTTTCAAGGGTTCTCAACAACCGCCCGGATGTCAGTGATGAAGCGCGCACGCGGATTCTTGAAGTCATCCGGAATGAGAATTTCCAGCCCAATGCCAATGCCAAGCATCTCAAGCAGAGAGGGACTTCAGCCATTACGGTTCTCGTCAAAGGAATCAATAACTTTTTCCTGGAAACCGTTCTGGAGGAAATCCAGATGCGCTTACGGGATCATGGTGAAGATGTGAATGTCATCTTCATGGATGAAGCCGGAAATGAAGTTGATACCGCGATACAGGTATGCACCGAGCAGAAGCCCAAGGGGATTGTTTTTCTCGGTGCCAATCTGAACGGCTTCCGTGAGAAATTCAGTGCGATTTCGATTCCCTGTGTGCTTGTGACGGACAATGCGCAGGAGTTCGGATTCGAAAATCTTTCCAGCTTTTCCACCGATGACACCAGAGCGGCAGCCGAAGCGGTGGATTATCTGATCCGCATGGGACATCAGCGGATCGGGATCCTGGGCGGCCATCTGGTCAGCCATGACGGAAGAGTCGGAACCGGAAGAGTCTACGGCGCGATTGAAGAACTGAAGAAAAAAGGAATCGCGTTCCATCCGGAAACCGACTTTGTGCCGTGCCGCTTTTCCATGGAAGAAGGATATGACGGCTGCGGGACATTGATGAAAAGAGGAAAAGATCTGACTGCCAGCTTTAAGACCCTGGTCGGCGGCGAGCTGAAGGCATACAGCGAGATGCTCGCTGAAGCGCGGGCGGTTGCAATGAACCGGATGATAGAGCAGGCGGAAACACTTGGTGCGGATGCCGTCGTTGACGTACGTTTTTCATCTGCCGCAATTATGCAGGGGGCTGCAGAAGTACTCGCATACGGAACAGCTGTAAAGTATGAAGAGTGAGTATCTTGTGTAAGCAGGGCAGATATGACAGTGTGGTTCTGGTGTGATCTGCGGGCTCGTCTGCAGTTCATGTTGTCAGTAAGATAATAAAAGAAATAACAGAATGAGGGAAAAATGGAAGCAAAAAAGAACAGTAATGGGCCGGTGATCCTGGCGGCTATCGTGGTACTGATTATTTTGTTTGCAGCATCTGCTACAACAACTGCGGAGACAGTCCAGAAATCTTTCTGGGCGCTGGTTCCGCCTGTGATCGCAATCGTATTGGCACTTGTCACAAAGGAGGTTTACAGTTCGCTG
>CAMVGT010000129.1 GCA_947167125.1 uncultured Erysipelotrichaceae bacterium | reverse complement strand
GCACATTTGCCAACATTCCGCCGTTTGTACAGGATTATGTATGCGAAAAGCTCGGCATTCAGTCCGCTGCCATTTCCACCCAGATCCTGCAGCGCGACCGCCACGCCCATTACTTTGCGACACTGGCGCTGATCGGCTCCACAATCGAACAGATGGCAACCGAAATCCGCCATCTGCAGAGAACAGAAGTACGCGAAGCGGAAGAATTCTTCCGCAAGGGACAGAAGGGCTCTTCGGCGATGCCGCATAAGAGAAATCCGATCGGTTCCGAAAATATCTGCGGCTGCGCAAGAGTTCTGCGCGGCTATATGAACACTGCCTATGAAGACATTCCGCTCTGGCACGAACGCGATATTTCCCATTCCTCCGCTGAGCGCATCATTGCGCCGGACGCAACCGAACTGCTCGATTACATGCTGAACAGATTCGGAAATATTTTAAAGAATCTGACCGTCTTCCCTGAAAACATGAAGAAGAATATCTGGCTGACCAACGGCGTTATCTTCTCACAGAGATTCATGTTAAAGCTGGTTGAAAAGGGCTGGGCAAGAGAAAAGGCCTATGACACTGTTCAGCCTCAGGCAATTAAAGCATGGGAAGAAGACCTTGATTTCCGCACCCTCATGGAATCCGTCGATGAAGTCACAGCAGTTCTTTCCAAAGAAGAAATCGATGACTGCTTCGATCCGATGTACCATGTCCGCAATGTCGATACCATTTTCAGAAGAGTGGGAATCCTTCCGGAAGAATAATCCATGGAGTTTGAAGAAACACCAGGTATCACCCGGTTCAAAGAGTGGATCCGCTCATTGGAAAGCGATGCATACCGGCTGAATGAGGCGGATGAAAAGGAGTGGCTGCTGGAAACAGACTATGCCGGAGGCCATATTGTCTTTCATCCCCAGGACATCATCGAACTGATGATTGTCAGTCTGAAGACAGGCGAAAACGAATTCTACCTCCATTTCCAGCTTCATGATGAAGATCATGCCCACGGGCTTGTCAATGAAATGATCAAAGCCCTCCTGGAAATGAAGGATGCCAGAAAACTGAAGGTACTGTTAACCTGCACAAGCGGACTGACCACCAGCTATTTCGCTTCCCAGCTTACGGAAGCTGCGGCAAGTCTGCATCTGGATTATGAATTTGCGGCAGTTCCGTTCAATAAGATCTATGAAAAGGGATTTGACTATGATGTCATCCTGCTGGCTCCCCAGGTTCATTATGAATATGCGAAAACTGCGGAGATCTTTAAGCGCAAGACAGTCATGAAAATCCCGGCAGCTTCGTTTGGCGGCTATAAAAGCGGCGATGTGATTGAAATGATCATGGCTGCCATGCTGGAAAAGAAGGAAGCGGATCCGGAAACCGAAGCGATCCGTTCCGTCTTTGACAACGATCGGCGCATTCTGTGCATTGCCCTGGTCAATCATCTTGACCGCTTCCGGATCGGCTACTGCATCTATGATCACGGAAAGCGGACGCTGGACAAGGAAGTCATCAAGGAAAACCATTCCTTCAAGGATATTGAGGACCTGCTTGACTATGTCATGGCACGTCATGAGAATATCGACGCGATCTCAATTGCCTATCCGGGCATTGTCTATCACGGCAGGCTGTATCATCCGGATTACGGCTTTGACAATTCCTTCAATATGGGCAGCTATCTGCAGGAGAAATACCATCATCCGGTATTTCTGATCAATGATGTCAACGCGATCGCGCTCGGCTACTATGCCATGCATGAAGACTGCGATGACATGGTCTTCTACTTCCAGCCCCGGGGCATCTATCTTTCCGGTGCGGCCATCATCCGCAGCGGCAGGCTGGAAAGAGGATGGAAGAGCTCGGCAGGGGAAGTCGGCAGACTGATTCCCGCCATGGTTGAAGATCCTGAAACAAAAATCATGGTTCCGGAAGGAGCTCTTGAGATTGTTTCCAAAGCACTGCTTTCCTTTATCACAACATCCGCTCCGGAAAAGTTTATTGTCTACAGTGAACTGACACCGGATGTCAATGAAATCAGGGACTATATCAGCCGCTATATTCCGGAAGAATATATCCCTGAAATCCATATGACGGACCGGCTGAAGTCATATATGTTACCGGGTGCGATGATCCATGCGCTTGATGTCATGAAGCGGGTGGAACTGGATCCGGATTACTATAAAAAACTGGATCAGGAACATGAATAAGAGCAGGAGACGGCAGTATGCCGGTCCTGCTTTTGATTTTGTCCGTGCAGTCAAACTGCTTTCGGTTTTCACAAAATGTGGTATTCTTTTCGTGCTCATCTTTCCGGTGAACATCTGTTACGTTTTTTGGAAAGGAAATGATCTATGGCAAAAACAACCCAGGTGGATATGCTCAACGGGACGCTGGCGGACAAGATGGTTAAGTTCGCGCTTCCTTTAGCGGCATCCAGTATCCTTCAGCAATTGTTCAACGCGGCGGATCTTGCCGTTGTCGGACGCTTCGCTTCTTCCCAGGCGATGGCGGCAGTCGGTTCAAACTCCTCCGTCATCTCTCTGATTCTCAATCTGTTTATCGGCCTTTCCGTCGGTGCCAATGTACTGGTTGCCGGCCTGATCGGAAAAGGGCAGAAAGATAAAATCAATGAAGCCGTTCATTCGATCATCACGATCGCGGCTGTTTCCGGCGTGATTATGATAGCGCTCGGCACGATTGTCGCCCCGCGCATTCTCGTACTGATGGGAGCGCCGGAAGAAGTCATGAATCTTGCGACACTGTATCTGCGGATCTATTTCTGGGCCATGCCGGCACTGATGGTCTATAACTTCGGCTCTTCTGTATTGAGATCCAAAGGCGATTCCAAGCGCCCTCTGATGGCAATGAGCGCGGCCGGCGTGATCAATGTCGTGCTGAATCTGATCCTTGTCATCTTCTTCAAGCTACATGTCATCGGCGTCGCGGTTGCGACTGTTGTATCGAATCTCTTTTCTGCAGGGATCATTCTCTACATCCTGATGCATGAGGAGGAAGCCTTCCGTCTGAATTTTTCAAAGCTGAAAATCAATATGGACAATCTGCGGGCGATTCTCAAAGTAGGTCTGCCTGCCGGACTGCAGGGAATTATCTTCTCGCTTTCCAATATCGTGATTCAGTCTTCGATCAATTCATTCGGAGCCGATGCGATTGCCGGCTCCACCGCCGCGCAGAATTTTG
>CAMVGT010000128.1 GCA_947167125.1 uncultured Erysipelotrichaceae bacterium | reverse complement strand
GGAACTGGCATACTGCAGCAAACAGGAGATGACCGCTTCCTCCACAGCGGCAGGACCTGCTTTTGAAGGCAGCGGCATCCGCTGCGGAGGCGGGTGTATACCCGGTGCGATATCCGCAGTAAGGCTTAAGCCGCTGAGCCTTCAGGTGATTGATGATGCTCAGCCGGTATGTATCTGCGGCAGCAGAATCATATCTTTGACGGCTGAAATGGTGCGTAATCAGCTGCTGGAACATAACGGAAGAATGAAGGAAACAATTCATCTGAGTGAAGAAATCAGCTTTGATCAGCAGGATATGCAGAATGTGCAGCTGGCAAAAGCAGCAGTCGAGACCAGCGTAAGAATTCTCTGCGAAGAAAAACCGGTCTCAAAGATCATCATTGCCGGCGGGTTCGGAAAAGGAATCGATCCGGAAGATCTCAGAACAATCGGGGTTCTTCCCCAGGGCATTCCGGCAGAAAACGCAGGGAACACGTCACTGGCCGGATGTATGAAACTGCTGATGAAGGAAGAATATGAGCGGGTGGAAAGGATCGCTGAAAATACAAAGTCCATCGATCTGGCAATGATGCCTGACTTTCAGGACCGACTGATTGACAGCCTTTATTTCTGAAAAAATCTGTAAACAAGCGGAGGTATATATGAGCATACTGAACGAAATTTCAACAGCCATGCAGACGGGGGATGTCAGCACAACCCTGTCACTGATTTCCGACGCCCTGAATCAAAACATTGCGGCCGAAACAATTCTGAATGAAGGACTGATGCCGGGCATGAATGAGATGGGGGAAAAATTCAGAAACTACGAAGTGTTTGTACCGGAAGTACTCATCGCCGCAAGAGCCATGCAGAAGGGGGTTGAGAAACTGACGCCGCTTCTGCAGGACGAAAATGCCGTCAACCGCGGAATTGCAGTCATCGGCACCGTACGCGGAGATATGCATGATATCGGCAAGAATCTTGTCAGAATCATGCTGGAAGGAAAAGGCATTGCCGTGATTGATCTTGGGACGGACGTGCTGCCCGAACAGTTTGTTGACAAGGCACAGGAGACAGACGCGGATCTGATCTGCTGCTCGGCTCTGCTTACCACAACAATGCCGGAAATGAAGAAAGTCGTCGATCTTGTAAAGGAAAAGGGAATCCGTGCAAAGGTTATGATCGGCGGGGCTCCGGTGACGGAAGAATACAGAGCTCAGATCGGTGCAGACTGCTATACCGACGATGCGGCAAGCGCCGCGGAAGAAGCTGTCAGAATGATCGAAGAGCTCAGGAGGCCGTAACATGCTGAAAGAAGAAAAGAAAACACAGCTGATCAGGGATTATGAAGACTGGTGGGAACATAAGCTTCAAAGGCCTATCATTGCCGTCAGTCTGATGCCTGAAGAAAAACTGCCTTACAGCCGCGGCGAACAGCTGCGCATGTGCTATGATCCGCAAGTTCCGGAAAAAGATGTCGCAAAAGCATACCGGGAAAACTTTGAAAAGACAGTATTTATAGGAGACGCGGTCCCGGTATTCTATCAGAGAGCCACCGGTATTCTCGGCGCGTATCTGGGTCAGAAGTGGGATGTATCTGTCGATAATGCCACTGTATGGTTCAGGGAAAAAGAAGAATCATTAAAAGATCTGCATATCACATTTGACCGTGATCACTGGTTCTATAAGCGTTCGCTGAATCTGATGAAGGCATTCTCGGATGAAATGGGAAATGATCTTGCCATGGGAATTCCGGATCTTGGCGGAATGATGGATATCTTTGAATCCATGCGCGGCGCAAACAATTCACTGATCGAACTGTATGATGATCCTGATGAAGTGCTCAGAGTCAGAAATGAAATCTATGATGCATATGAAATGATCGTAAAGGAACAGATGGGGCTTCTCAATGATCTGCCGAAACTCGGATACAGTGCCTGGCTCACCGTTCTTTCACAGAAACCGTATTTCGTATCGCAGTGCGATTTCTGCTGCATGATCTCACCGGCTCACTTTGACAGATTTGTAAAAGATACACTTGCGAAGGAATCGCAGCTTGTCGACCGTTCGTTCTATCATCTTGACGGTCCGGGTGCGATCCGCCATCTTGACGCAATCCTCGAGTGCGGCTTTGACGGCATCCAGTGGGTACAGGGAGCCGGGGCAGCACCTCTTGATTCCGGACAGTGGGATATTGTTTACCGCAAGGTTCATGAACATGGAAAACTGCTGCTTGTCTTCCTTGCCGGAACAGAAGAACTCTCTGCCATCGATCACATCATTAATGTCATCGGGGAAGCGAAAGATGTTGCATTCTTATGTGTCGGAAGTGTCCGCGACCGCGGTGTCTATGAGTCATATCTCAAAAAATACAACGTACCGCTATGAGCAGGAAGATATTGCTTGACGGAGGGATCGGCACTTCCCTCTGGCTTCTGGCAGAAGAATACGGCGTTGAAAAAGTGCCGGTATGGAAATATAACATCACACATCCTGAAATGGTCAGAGACCTGCATACAAGATTTATTGACGCAGGCTCCCGGATCATTCTTGCCAATACATTCGGCGCAAACCGGTATGCAGTAAAACGCGAACCCGGTTTTGCCGTTGAGGAAACTGTACGCAGGGGAATTGAGATTGCCCGCGAAGCAGCGAAAGACAAAGACGTCAAGGTGTTTGCGGCGGCCGGTCCGCTGCCGGTACTGCTGGAGCCGTTCGGGGATCTCAGTGAAGAACTGTGTCTTGAAATCTACCGTGAGCAGCTGCAGCCCGCATGCGGCAGAGCCGATGGAATTCTGGTGCAGACATTCATGGATCTGAATATGATCCGGATTGCCGTACAGGCGGCACTGGAAACAGGACTTCCGGTCTATGCGTCAATGACGTTTGAGAAAGTCGGCAAGACCATGTTCGGAAACAGCGTCAGACAGTTCGTTGAAGCAATTGGAAATACCGGCATTCAGGCCATCGGCATGAACTGTACACTGACGCCGGAAACCGCACTGCCAGTTCTCAGACAGTTTAAGGAATATACGGATCTGCCGCTGCTGTTTAAGCCGAATGCAGGAAAGCCGATTCTGGCGGCGGATGGGGCAGTATCTTCAGAGACCGATGCGGAAACCTTTGTCAGGGATATCCTTCCGGCACTTGATGAAGCGGATCTGATCGGAGGATGCTGCGGGGCAGACTGGAACTATATCAGGAAGCTGAAGGAAAACATGTAAAAGAA
>CAMVGT010000127.1 GCA_947167125.1 uncultured Erysipelotrichaceae bacterium | reverse complement strand
ACCGAGATCCTGGATGAACTGAACAACGCCATCATTGAGATAGACAGGATCATCTTTTTCATGATTCAGCTTCACAGTCTTTCCGTTTGTATGATAGCCGTAAAGATTAGACGCAAGGCCATAGAGCAGATCATCTTCATTGACGAAATTGAAGACAGCGGAAAGTGATCCGTCGAAGCCGTATTCCGCATCTTCCTCTTCTGTTTTTTCAGAGACAGGCAGAGCGCCGAATGTATAGCCGAATACTCTGTCATGATTTGTTTCATCCTGCTCTGCTTCATGAATCAGATCTTTCGCAAGGATGTTGGCGGCGGAACCTGCAGTTCCGTTGGCTGCGATCAGATAAATCCTGTCCGCCTCTTCAGAAGGAATCTCATTGAGATTCTCTTTGATACTCTGTGCCTGTTCATAGAATGCGGAATGATATCCTTCTTCACTTTGTATATAAGCATTCAGCCAGTCAATGGAATCATCTTTATCCCCTGCAGTCACAATCACCAGTTCATACGGGTATTTTACATTTTCATAAACTGACTGCCTGGCGATTGTCCATACAAGCGGCTGATCTTCCTCATTGTGAATGTAGATATGATCTGCTTCAAAATCCATCTGTTCCAGAATTGATGCGGTTTGTTCGGGATCATCTGCCGCATCCGCAAGAACCTTTGCCATCTTGGCAATTTCAGGACTCAGTTCTGTTTCTGCATTTTCAAGGACTGTGCGGTCATACCAGAAGGATGTTTCAGAGCTGATGCGTTTCGGCTCTGTTTCATATACTGCGTCTTCAAGAGGATAGACATGATTGAACCATGCATCGGTTGACTGGAAGACAACTTCTATGCATGTGCTGCCGCTTAACATAATCGCGGCATTGAATTCTTCCCAGGTATACTGGCTGATGCAGATAAAGCCGTCTCCGCCGACATTGCCCTGTACCACATCAATTCCTTCATCGTCATAATTCAGCACGATCAGGGAATGTCCGAGTGTTCTGACATAGGCACCCGGCTCATGCCGTAATCCTGCATTTTCCAGAACTTCTTTTGAAAGCTCTGTTCTGCCGGTCAGGTCAGTGACGATTTCAGAATGATCCCTGTATAAATACGGGTCTTCACCGAACAGTGTGTAATAAATACCGAGCGCATAGATAAAGCATGACTGACCGGTATGAATCCTGTCGCATGCCCATAATGTAAGACCGGGCAGTACGGCATGGGAGCCAAGCGGCGCATTGACCGGTTTATGATCCGCGTCTGTAACACCGATATTTCCGCGGAAGATCGAATCCAGCTTTGCGGCAAGAGCGGCTCTTGACGTCCAGTCGCTGCCTTTTGTGTCTTCATAGGAGCGGATGATGTTTCCGGGAGGAAGCCAGATCTCCTGCCAGGAGGATTCATCTTCTTCTATCACAGCCTCCGGTTCCTTTTCAGGTTCCGGCGTTTCTGTCGGTTTCGGAGTCTCTGTCGGTTTCGGAGTTTCTGTGGGTTCCGGTGTCTTTTCAGGCACGTCTAAATCCGGTGCTTCCGTTTCACCAGGTTCAGGATTCTCTGGTTCATTCACACCGGGATCTTCTATATTGTCTTCTGCAGGAGGTTCAGTCGGTTCAGCCGGTTCTTCCGTCTCTTTCGGAGGTTCTTGCGGCTGGGGATCTTCCGTCGGTGCGGGAGATTCCACTGGCGGTGCCGGTTCCTTTTCTCCTTCACCGGGATTGATTTCCGGATCGGGCGTAGTTTCCCCGCCTTCTTCCTGTTCGAAGATTTTATCTGTTTCAGGCTCTTCTGCATTCACATTGACGGAAATACCTGAAAACAACATAAAAAATGTCAGAATGGAAACGATTATTTTTCTGTTCACGGCGATCTCCTTGATCACGTTTAATACACCTTTAAACTACCACAGATCAGGGTTATGAAAAAGAGAAAATATTGAGCATTCTGTGAAATATGATGCATCTTAAAATTTCTTCTTTTTTTGTTTCATATTTGTTTCATATCCATGGAGTTCATATGATTTCAGGCTGTCAAAAAGGACAGGAATACACTGCGGATTCAATACATAAAAACGAATAAAAAGGATGCGTCTGCTGCGCATCCTGAGCTTTGTCATGCCCTGTGATCTGAACAATGACCTTCGGGTTTCTGTGTGTTTTTACTGTGATCCTCATCTGAGGCAGATCATTCTGTCTTGATCACAGCGGTCATTGGGAAAAAAGGATTTCCCTGACTTCTACAGGTTCGATTTTCTTCTGTTCTGAGATTGCCGCAATGGCCTTTTCCTTATTGATGCCAAGCTTCACCAGCATTTCAAAATCATCCGCTATCGAATGTTCCCTTTCTTCTTTTCTGCCTTTTTCATAGATATAGGCAAGATGCCTTTCTTCATTGTATTCAAATATGCTCATGTTTACTGCCTCGGGAAAAGAAGTTCTCTGACATCTTTCGGCTCCATTCCGTACATTTCACAGATTGTTGAAACAGCATCTTCTTCACTGTCTCCGCGTTTCTTCAGCATTTCAAAAAAAACAGGAATCATACTTTTTCTTCCTTCTTCTCTTCCTTTTTCACGGATATAGGCAAGATGCCTTTCTTCATTGTATTCAAATACGCTCATGTTTACTGCCTCGGAAAGAGGATTTCCATGACTTCTTCAGGTTCGATTTTCTTCTGTTCTGAGATTGCAGCAATGGCCTTTTCTTTATTGATGCCAAGCTTCACCAGCATTTCAAAATCATCCGCTATCGAATGTTCTCTTTCTTCTCTGCGCCCTTCTGCTATTCCTTCTCTGCGGCCTTCTTCTCTTCCTTTTTCACGGATATAGGCAAGATGCCTTTCTTCATTGTATTCAAATACGCTCATATCCACGACCTCGCTTCTGTTTTCAAGAATAAAGTTCCTGATTGTGAAGTCTTCCGGCATTTCCTCTATTGCCTGATTGACTGCTGATGTAATGCCGGTTTCTTTACTGTATTTACGGACTGTTTCAACAAACCATTCATATTCATAAAGCTGTACACAATACTGACTGTCTTCTTTTTTCAGTCCGTTGATATTGTGCTGCGTCACAATCAGTTCAAGGGATGGGTTCCTGTCTTTATTGTAACCCGAAGCGTTTTTGTGAAACAGGTCTGACAGTCTCAGTTCTTCAATTTTTTCAGCTTTGTCCGTCCCGTTGTAAATGACATGGAAACTGGGTACCGGAAGTTCGATCGGCTCGTTTCTGTAGATATCCTTCTGCTGTACTTCAAGAATCTGATTCATGGTTGAATGCCAGTATCCCAGGAAACGGTAAGGCATATTCGGATTCAATGTGGACTGATGTTCATAAAAGCTCATATTCCATGAACCTACCAGTACACTGACATCATTCTTCATATGCATGTAGATCGCATTGTCCAGTGTCACAATCTGAAGATCATTGACATCGGTGTAATCTGTATGCTCGATGGAATTGTAAAGTGCCAGTGTCCATTCTTTGTGCTTCTCATTTCCGAAGACAAACCGGAACAGTCTGTCTTTGATATTCCTGTCGGCTTTTGCGCCGTAGGAAGATTTTTCAGAGATCAGTTTTTCTGTTCCGTCGCTGTAACGAACCAATGTACCTGCTTTCTCATCAGCTTCCGTGTAAAGGGAAATCATTTCGATGACGGAAGAATCTTTATGCTTTTTATTCATAATCTGC
>CAMVGT010000126.1 GCA_947167125.1 uncultured Erysipelotrichaceae bacterium | reverse complement strand
TATTTATTTTAACAGAATCGGTGCCGGACGGATTGTTTTTACGTATACTGTTGTCAGAAAAGAGGCATGCAATGGATCAGAAAGTTGACATGAATACATGGAGCAGAAAACAGCTCTTCGATCACTTCTCGATGACTGCGGATCCCTTCTGGGCTGTGACCTATGAAGAGGATGTGACAGAAATCAGACGCTTTGCGAAAAGAAACGGAATCTCTTTTTACCACGCGATGATCTGGTGTGTTTCAAGAGCCCTCAATGCGGTAAAGGAATTTCATTATACAATCCGGGAAGACGGCATCTATGAACTGGATGAAAGGCTGCCGAGCTTTACATCGATGAAGGAAGGAAGCGAAAACTTCCAGATCATTACCGTCAATGAACTTTCCGATGATATCCTCACCTTCTGCAATCACGCAAAGCAAACAGCGGAAAGCCAGGAGGAATTCATCCGCTATGAAAAGGAATCGGATGCGCTGATCTTTATTTCCTGTCTGCCCTGGATCAATGTGACAGGTCTGACCAATGAAGGATTAACAGACCGCAATGATTCGATTCCCCGGATCACATGGGGAAGATATCAGGAGAAAAACGGAAGAACCGTACTTTCCATGAGCTTTGAAGTCAATCACCGTCTGATTGACGGATATCATATCGGTCAGTTCCATGAAGCATTCCGCTTCATCGCTTCCTCGCTGGATCCCAAAGCAATCTGAAAAAAAAGAGTATGAGCTCACAGCCGTTCATACTCTTTCTTTTGGTATCAGTATACAGTCACTTCGCATCCGAACATGCGGGCAAGGATCTGCAGTTCATCCGAAACATCGCCATAGATGACGGCATAATGCGGTTCCCAGCCGGCCAGCACGGATTCATGGATAATCTTTTCAGCGCTGTCTTCTGTTTCGATCACACTCGATGTGCCGAAGAACTGCTTCGGTCTGTCGAGCGCTTTTCCTTTGACGATGAAGAAGCGGAAGGTTCCATCCGGATTTCTTCCGATCCTGAAGATCACGGCGTGATCCGATTCCTTCGCACCGAATTCCATTGTCGGTCCGATATGGCGGTTGCAGTGCTCGCCGATGGCGGCACCGGTATCTTCCCTCGCCAATGAACATGCGGCAGTACCGCAATGCCAGAATGTGATGGTATTTTCTTTTTCATCCAGAGAAACCGGATCGCCGAAGAAGACGGCTTTCTGACTCAGCTTCATGCCGATCCACATCGACAGTGCCCCATACATATCCGCTTCGCATGCCGCCGCAACGCCGAGATCATTCAGCATGGCCAGCACGGCGCATACCGGCGTTCCGAAGGATGTAAAGAAGTCCGGCCAGCATCTTGATGCGATTGCGCCGATGTTCTTTGAAGTCACAAATTCATCATAGGCTTTATAGATTCTTGCAAAATCAAGGCGGTTTCTTTCCGGTGTGTTTTCCAGGCCTCTTGTGCGCTTCATTGCGTCATTCAGATATTCAGCGCATTCTTCATCGCTGAATCCTTTTGCGGCGTCGATCAGTTCGCGTGCTTCAATGGCGTCCTGATGGACACCGAAGACTTCCAGCAGATCATTGTCCAGTGCCCTTCCGAATCCGAATCCCTGGGGTGTATGGCCGATCGCGCATACATTCAAAGATGACATTTCCTTTTTGACTCTGGCAGCCGCATATGTCCTGCGGATTGTATCAATGACCTTTTCTTCCGCCGGGGAACCGTATACATATTCAAACGGTGTGTCTTTGAACTGACGGATGGTATTGGCTGCGGAGAAAGCACCGGTCAGCGCGTTTAAACGAAGCCTTCCGCCGTCAATCACCGGTTCCCTCAATGTCCACATGATCAGCGGGACACTGCGGAATCTGTGCATGATTTCAGCCGCATAGGCGCCGTTGGCAAATGTCAGATTCTGCAGAATGATCAGATCCGGGTCGATGGTATCAAGATACTCCTTCAGAAGGTCCGTATTCAGCAGCATCTTTTCCGGACATACGGTAGTTTCGCAGATGCCGGTAAGAAGCGCTTTGGATTCTTCAAACAGCTTTTCAGCGCTCGGCATATGGAAGGTGCCGACCCCGATGGGGATATAGGCAGCAGTAAATTCTTTCATCTTATTCACCTCAGAATTTCAGTTCTTTGTTTTCCCCGATCAGTCCGGGATGGGCGCCCTGTTTCATTAACGGCTCGCGATCAGGATGGGAAAGCACCCATTTGTTCTTCTGCAGCAGCAATTCTCCCTCTCTGTCTCCGCTTTCATCGCGCAGTTTCTTTTCTTCTTCACTCAAAGGCGTATTGGTGCCTCTGGGAAGAATGACGATGTCTTTGAATCCTTCTTCATGAACGCGGCATGGGGATAGATGAAGGGTTGTCTGATACATCTCAATCACTGTTCCTGCAGGAATATAGAAGACTTCAGCATCTTCGGTATGAATGGTGTTATTGACAATCTTCCATGTATGGCTGAGCACCAGCATGAAGTCAGTAACGGCAATATTGATTTCACTGCCTTTATGATATTCAAAGCCGTTGTATGTGCTGTTGACGCCATTGCAGTAACCAATCTCTATGGGCATGCCGCCATAGATCCTAGACTGAATCACCCTGCATGCGTCCATCACTTCCATCTCTTCAACGGAAGCCGCATAGCGGTTTCCGGAAGAAGGAATGTCTGTATGTGCATTCATATATGCACAAAGCTCACTGACATCAATGCATTCAATGATTCTGCCGTATGTTTTGAAACGCTCATCATGGACATCGATGATTTCGATGTCATTGACTTCATTCAGATGTTCAATCATCTGTTTTTCACCGCCTTGAAAGTGGCACAGAAATCTTCATTTCCATATCCTGCTTCCATCGCTCTGTCATAGACATGCACCGCATTTTCTTCGCCCGGCATCGCAAGACCGGATTCTTCCGCCAGCTTCAGACAGATGTGAACATCCTTGTGCATATTGGCAATCGAGAAAGCGGTTGTCCAGTTTTCATCGGCGATTGCCTGCTTCTTGGAATCAAGATAGAAATTCTGTCCGCCGCCATAGCTGATCGCCTGCGCGAATGTCAGGATATCAATACCGTTGGCTTCCGCCAGGCTCGCGGTTTCATTCACGCCGTTCTGGATCTGGGAGACAAGGGCGTTGTGGCAGATCTTCATGACAAGGCCTTTTCCGTTATCACCCATGCGGATGACATTTTCTCCCATATATCTCAATACCGGAAGAATCTTTTCAAATCCTTCTTCGCTTCCGCCGACATAAATGCCGAGCTTGCCTGCTTCGGCTGCCGGTCTGCTTTTGACAACCGGGGCATCGAGGAATTCAGCGCCTGTCTTCTTTACCATCTCAGAGATTTCAAAGGAAACGGAAGGATCGATCGTGCTCATATCAATGCATGTTTTTGTTTCATTCAAAACCGGCAGGATTTCTTCATAAACCGATCTGCTGTGTTCCGATTTGGGAACCATCGTAATGATCATGTCCGCCTTTTCAGCCAGCTCTTTGTTTGAAGCGCATGCTTTGGCGCCAAGAGATACGAGCTTTTCTTTCTTTGTTTCATCAATGTCATAGACAAAGACTTCATCATCATGTTTTGCGATGATATTGGAGCACATCGCTTCGCCCATAATGCCGAGTCCGATAAATCCGATTTTCATTAGTGAACGCAGGAGACCCCGTCCATAATCTCTGATTTGGGCGGGGAG
>CAMVGT010000125.1 GCA_947167125.1 uncultured Erysipelotrichaceae bacterium | reverse complement strand
ATCTTGGATTCAAATTTCAGCGACCCCCACCTAAATTTGGAGCGCCATCTGTTTCTCTGAATTTTAATAAGCGATCAGCGGAATCAGCCTTTGACAGCGCCGATCATAACGCCTGATACAAAGTATTTCTGCACGAACGGATAGATGATCATCATCGGGATGATGGATACCATGATAGTCGCGTATTTGATCAGCGGACGGTAGATCATGACATCTTCCGCGTTGGCATCCTGGACAATCGAGTTCTCCGTTGAAGTAAGAACGATTTCACGCAGAATCAGCTGCAGCGGGAAGTATTTCCTGTCACGCAGGTAGATGGAAGCGTTGAACCATTCGTTCCAGTGCTGTACGCCGTAGAACAGAATGATAACGGCAATGATTGCCTTGGAAACCGGCAGAACGACCTGTGTCAGGATACGGAAGTCGCTTGCCCCGTCGATTGTGGCCGCTTCAATCATTTCACTCGGTATCTCCTGGAAGGAAGTCCGCATGATGATGATATTGAACGCGGTCACCGCCCCGGGCAGTATGACCGCCCACCTGGTGTCGATCATGCCGAGGTTATAGACAACAACCAATGTCGGAATCAGACCGCCGTTGAAGATCATTGTGAACAATACAAACAATGAGAACGGCTTGCCGATCAGCAGGCCTTTTCTGCTCATGACATAGGCTGCCAGGATATTGAGCACAAGACCGATGAGTGTTGAAGTCACAACATAGAAAATCGTATTGCCGTAGGAAGTGATGATGTTGGAGTTCTGGAAAATCAGCTTATAGCCGCCCAGTGTCGGGGTTCCAAGCGGTTTTATATAAAGACCGCTGGTGGCTGCGACTTTCAGCGGATCGGAAATCGATCCCATTGCCACATGCCATACCGGCAGCAGGAAGATCACACATAAGGCAAGAAGGAAAATCGTATTGAATACTGCGAATATTTTTTCGCCGGTTGTCCGTTTATTCATATTCTCCCCCTTCCTACCAGATGCTTGTCTCATTGACCTTGCGGCTGATGAAGTTCGCTGTCCATAAGACAATCAGATTGATGATTGAATTGAACAGGTTGATCGCCGTTGAGTAGGAATAGTTTCCGTCAATGATACCCATGCGGTATACATAAGATGCGATGACATCGGCGGTATCGTATGTTGACGGACCGTACATCAGGATGATCTTTTCATAGCCGACACCCATGATCTGACCAAGACGCAGAATCAATAGTACGACAATCGTGGAAGCGATGCCCGGCAGTGTGACATGCAGGGTCTGCTGCCAGCGGTTGGCGCCGTCGATTCTTGCGGCTTCATAGAGCGTGGGATCGATTGCGGCAAGCGCTGAAATAAAGATGATCGAGTTGTAGCCGAGATGCTGCCAGAGGTTGGATCCGATATACAGTGTACGGAACCATTTCGGCGATGAAATAACAGCGCCGCCTGTCCAGCCGAAGGAATTGGCAATCTGGGTGATCAGACCGTTGGATTTGCCGAAGTCATAGAGGATCGAGACAACAACGACAACCGAAATAAAGTACGGAAGATACGAAATTGTCTGGACCGCTTTCTTGAACTTTGTGTTTCTGACTTCATTCAGACAGAGCGCAAATACAATCGGCAGCGGGAAGGAAAACAGAAGTCCGTAGAAGCTGATCAGCAGTGTGTTTCTGATCAGGCGCCAGAAGCTCGGCGTATTGAAGAACTGAATGAACTGATCAAATCCGACCCACGGGCTTCCGAAGATACCTTTGCGGATATTGAACTTCTGGAAACCCATGACAATGCCGACCATCGGTGCATAGTTGAAAACAAGAAAATACACAACAACGGGTAAAGCCATCAGGTAGATCTGCCAGTGATTTTTCAGTTCCAGTTTCAGCCTCTGCCCGAATGTCTTTTTATTCAGGGGCGGCTGTTCATTGATAGATACTGTGCTCATAAAAACCGAACCTTTCAGATGCAGTCAAGAGAAGAAAGCATTGCGCTTTCTTCTCTTCTTTCAAAACAGTTTGAATGATGAATTAACGGCTGTTGTATCTGTCAAGCGCGGACTGGCGCATGTCGATACATGTCTGGATACCCATGGATTCAAGGGTTGCACGGTAGTCATCATATTCATCGAGCGATCTCTGGCCCTTGATGAACTTGACGTTGTTTTCCTGAACATATGCTTCGATTTCTGCATAGTATTTCGCATATTCCGCATTTTCATCGGAAGTCATGGTAACTGTTACAGGGATGTAGTTCTTGGAAGGATATGTGGACCAGATGCCATAGGAAGCAGCTCTTTCAGGAGGCATCTGTTCGATCTGTGCAGCTTCGACACGGATCGGCGGGTTCTTTGCCCAGTACTTGGCAGCGACAGTAGCGGAATCCAGTCCGTCCGGATTTGCATAACGGAAGTCATAGTCGCCGATTCTGTGGCCGTCATCTGCTGCGAACCATACAGTTCCTTCTTCGGAATCGATACCGTAGTTGGCATTGAGGTAAACGTCTTTTGCATAGAAGGAGTCAACCCACTTGATTGCTTCTTCGATGTGCTTGCTTGCTGCGTTGATGACGATGCAGACCTGCTGGATGTCATGATAGTTGTTGCCGACTTCTCTCCATGCAGGATCCGGATCGGATGCGCTCTTCTTCGGCTGCTTTGCCGCAACTGCGTTGAATTCACGGTTGGTTGCGCCTCTGGAAATGTAAGCGTCTGTCATACGTGTGCCCCAGTCAACGAGTGCGCCGATCTTGTCGTTGAGGATCATATCATTGTCAGCCGCAACACCGGTGGACTGTCTTGTATCGAAGTCCGGATCCAGGAGTCCCTTTTCATACCAGCTGTGCAGCAGTTCGAGATATTCTTTGTAAGCATCCTGCATCGGTCCGTATTTAACCTTGCCGTCTTCCTGATAGAAGTAAGGAGCGACGCCGTATCCGGCCATGAATTCGCCGTAGTCAATACCATACTTGGATGTATAGAGCGGTGCTTCAATGTGCAGTTCATCCTTGAACGCTGTCAGAACCTTTTCCCATTCATCATAGGTTTCCGGAACATCCATGCCTACCTTGTCGAGGAAGTCCTTACGGATGGAGATACCCTGGTCAGCATAGCCTGTTTCCATATTGTCCCAGAAGCTCCAGAATCCATACAGTCTGCCCTTGTCGGTTACAACGTCTTTCTTCGCTGTCGGAATGCTGTTGAGCCAGCTGACGTAGTTAGGCATGATGTCGAGATACGGTGTCAGATCAAGAATATATCCGTCATCGATCGCCGCATCCATACCGTCACGGTAATTCTGTGTAGCCGGCTGTGTGTACATGATATCCGGCATCAGATCCGGTGTTGCGAACAGGTTCTTGAAAGCGGACGCTTCTTCACCGGTTGTCGGCACCTGGAACTTAATGTGGATATTTGTCTTTTCTTCCATCCACTGGAAGAATTCAGACTCGTTGAAGTCGGAAAGACTGCCGATGGAATTTCCGTGCGGATACCAATAGGTCAGTTCGATCTTTTCTTCGGAAATCGGATAGGTCTGTCCGTTTGTCTCACCCTTGACGACGCTGGAAGACGGGATGACAGCAGCTCCGCCTGATTCAGGCTTTTCGCCGTCACCTGAAGCGGAACCGCCTCCGCCTCCGCATCCTGCGAGCATAATTGCGGCAGCGAGTGCAGCCGCGGTGAGTTTGGTAAGATTTGTTTTCATGTTTTTCTCCTCCAAAACAATGCACT
>CAMVGT010000124.1 GCA_947167125.1 uncultured Erysipelotrichaceae bacterium | reverse complement strand
GGCACCACGAGATAGCTTGGAGCCACTGCTTCGCCCCGACTAAATTTGCATAGTCAAACAGATCAGGCCGGCAGATGCCGGTCTGATTTATGCTCTGCAATTATAAAAATTCCTGTTCATTCCTGTACTCTTTTGTGATATTCTATTTTGGAACCTTGAAACAAACGCTTTGAGCGGAAGGAGTAGTTCAGTTTCCGGAAATGAAGAGAGTCTGCGGCAGGTGAAAGCAGACGGAAGGAATGAATGAAGTCGTCCGTGAGCGGCATTCCCGAACTTCAGTAAGGAATGACGGATGTGCACGTTACGCAGTTGAGAAGCAAGCAAAGGTGGTACCACGTTAATGACGTCCTGTGCATAACAGGGCGTTTTGTTTTATTTCATGGAGGTAATATGGAAAAGAATCTTGCGGCAAAATACGACCACAGAGCTGTTGAAGAAGGCAAGTATGACGGCTGGGTGAAAAGCGGCTATTTCACAGCGGGCGACAAATCCAAGGATCCGTTTACAATTGTGATCCCGCCGCCCAATGTCACCGGTATCCTGCATATCGGACACGCATGGGACAACACGCTTCAGGACATCATTTCCCGCTACAAGAGAATGCAGGGATATGACATGCTGTATCTGCCCGGCATGGACCATGCCGGTATCGCGACACAGGCGAAAGTCGATGCGCGCTTAAAGAGCGAAGGCATTTCACGCTATGACATCGGCCGTGAAAAGTTCCTGGAACGCGCCTGGGAATGGAAAGAGGAATATGCGGCAACCATCCGCAGGCAGTGGGCAAAGCTCGGCAATTCCCTGGATTATACACGTGAGCGCTTCACAATGGACGAAGGACTCAACAGGGCAGTCAGACAGGTCTTTGTCACACTCTATAACGAAGGACTGATCTACAGAGGATGGAGAATCATCAACTGGGATCCGGAAGCGAGAACCGCTCTTTCCAATATTGAAGTCTACTACCAGGATGATCCCGGCAAGATGTATTACTTCAATTACAAAGTTGTCGAAACAGGCGAATGCTTCACGGTTGCCACAACCAGACCGGAAACCATGTTCGGCGACGTCTGCGTTGTCGTCAATCCGGATGATGAAAGATTCAAGCACCTGATCGGCAAGCACGCAGTCAATCCTGCAAACCATGAAGAACTGATTATCATCGGCGATGATTATGTTGATGTTGAATTCGGAACCGGCGCCATGAAGTGCACACCGGCACACGATCCCAACGACTTCGCGATTGCGGAAAGACATGGTCTTGAAAAGCCCATCTGCATGAATCCGGACGGAACGATGAACGCGCTGTGCGGAAAATATGAAGGCATGGACCGCTATGAATGCCGCGATCTTCTTGTGAAGCAGATCGAGGATGAAGGCAATCTGATCAAGATTGAAGACATTACACATAACGTTGCCCATTCCGAGCGTACACACTGTGTCATTGAACCGTATCTTTCCCAGCAGTGGTTCGTCAAGATGAAGCCGCTGGCGGATGATGTTCTGCAGAATCAGCAGATTCCCGATCAGAAGATCACATTCTATCCGGAGCGCTTTGAAAAGACATTCACACAGTGGCTGGAAAATATCGAAGACTGGTGCATTTCCCGACAGCGGTGGTGGGGTCACAGAATCCCGGCATGGTACAACCAGGATACAGGCGAGACATATGTCGGCATGGAAGATCCGCAGGACGGCGGAAACTGGGTACAGGATGAAGACGTTCTTGATACATGGTTCTCCAGTGCATTATGGCCGTTCTCCACACTCGGATGGCCGGATGAAACCGATGATATGGCAAGATACTATCCGACCGATACAATGGTTACCGGCTACGATATCATCTTCTTCTGGGTTGCCAGAATGGCATTCCAGGCACGCCATTTCACAAAGAACAGACCGTTTAAGGATGTTCTGATCCATGGTCTGATCCGTGACGCGCAGGGACGCAAGATGTCCAAGTCGCTCGGCAACGGCGTCGATCCGATGGATGTCATTGATGAGTACGGCGTTGACGCGCTGCGCTTCTTCCTGACAACCAACAGCACACCGGGTCAGGACATGCGCTATATTCCGGAAAAGGTTGAAGCCGCATGGAACTTCATCAACAAGATCTGGAACGCATCAAGATTCGTCATCATGAATCTCGATGAAGGCATGACATGGGATGATGTCGATCTTTCCTCACTTTCCGTCAGTGACGCATGGATCCTGAGCAGACTGAACCAGACTGCTGCCCATGTCACGGAAAATATGGAGAAATATGAGTTCGCGCTTGTCGGCAATGAACTGTATTCCTTTGTCTGGGATGACTTCTGCAGCTGGTATGTCGAAATGAGCAAATCCGCTCTGAATTCCGATGATCCTGCCGCAAGAAAAGCAGCTCAGTCAACACTGCTTGTCTGCCTGGATTCCATCCTGAGACTGCTTTCTCCGTTCATGCCGTTTGTGACAGAAGAGATCTATCTCACACTGCCGCACAAAGCAGAATCCATCAATCTTGAAACATGGCCGAAGACAATTGAAAACCTTCCGGAAAGCGATCTGGATTCCATGGAACGTGTTCTTTCCGCAATCCAGAAGATCCGTGAAGTCAAGAATGCGAACGATCTCAAGCCGTCCGCTCTGATTCATGTCATGTTAAGAGATCTTTCCGGCAATATCATTCCGGTTGATCCGAAGCTCTCCGCGATCATTTCCAAGATGGCAAAGGCTGAATGGAGAGATGATCTGGAAGGCGACCTCGCGGTTGAAACAATCCGTCTTGGCTCCCTGAATATCCCGAGCTCTGAACTTGCGGATCCGGAAGAAGAAAAGAGAAAGCTGAATGCGGAAAAAGAACGTCTTGAAAAAGAAATCGCACGTTCCAACGGCATTCTGAACAATCCGGGATTCCTGAAGAAGGCTCCGGCTGCCAAGGTTGAAATCGAACGCAAGAAGCTCGATGAATACCAGAAGCAGTATCAGACAGTCATCCAGCGTCTTGAACAGCTTGGATAAAATGCAATCAAAGACTGCAGCGGTACATCTGTCATGTACAGAGATCAGCTGCAGCCTTTTTCTTTCTGTGCAGAAGGGGGAGTGAAGAATCAATCAAGAATCCTTCTCTGAAAGAACTGCAATCAATTCTCAGGATCATAGATGCCTTATCAGACATGAATTTTATGGGACAAACGGGCGGAACTGTAAATCAATATTAAACAAGCGCATTGATTTCCGCATCCAACTGAGAAAAACGCATGCTATAATGAAAATGACGTAAACAATTTGCAGTATCTGCAATAATTGATTTGGAATGGAGACCTCTATGGCAGAAAAAAAGAAAAAGCATACACTTCTGAAGGCTGCTGGTGTTACCGCGATTACCGGCGCAGCTGTATATGCAGGCAGCGGATATTACATTTTCCGGAATGTATTTGATCTTCAGCATTCCACTCTCTATACCGGAAAAACCGGCGTCAAAAGAATTGCGACAGGCGCAAATGAAAAGAATGAATGGTTCGCCCACAGCACCCGCGATGATGATTTCATCGACAGTTATGACGGACTCAAGCTTCATGCACTCCGCATTTCGAACAATCCGGATTCCCATAAATGGATGATCATCCTGCACGGCATCGGTTCCTATTGCGGCGGCATGCTGGATCAGATGTATGAAGCGGATTTCAGAGGCTTCAATATTCTGGCACCGGATTCCCGCGGATGCGGCATGAGCGAAGGACAGTATACAGGTCTTGGCTGGACGGAACATTATGATCTGATCAGCTGGGTCAACCATCTGCTTTCCGTTGATCCGCAGGCACAGATTGCCTTATACGGTCTGAACCTCGGCGCGGCTGCAGTCATGAACGCGACCGGCGACTATCTGCCTTCAGCTGTCAAATGCGCAGTTG
>CAMVGT010000123.1 GCA_947167125.1 uncultured Erysipelotrichaceae bacterium | reverse complement strand
GCTGCCCGAAGAATTCTGCCAGGCAGTGAAAGGTTTTCTGCATCCATAAAACCAGAAAACAGACATACAGATCCAGTCGATCGGGATACCTGTTGGCAAGAAATCTCGGAAGATATATTTTGATTTTTCTGGCGATTGAATACGATGATTCGAAGGAGATGCACATGAACTGGGAGTATTCCTGTGGAGCGGTTGTTTTCACCAGGGAAAACGGGCACATCCTTTTTGCCATTGTACAAGAACAGGCCGGAGCTTACAGTTTTCCGAAAGGGCATATGGAAAGCAACGAAACAGAAATGGAAACTGCACGCCGGGAGATATTGGAAGAAACAGGTTTGAATCCTGATTTTCTGCCTGGTTTCAAGGCTGAGGATGAATACGATCTCGCAGAAAAGCCTGGTACACGAAAACGGGTTACTTATTTTCTCGCAGAATATAAGAATCAACCACTCGTCCCCCGGCAGGGAGAAATCCGGAGAATTCAGCTTCTTCCCTACGATGAGGCCCTCTCTTGTTTTGAACACGAAGGAACAAAATCTGTTCTGACCAAGGCACAGACGTTCCTGACAGAGCAATCAGAAAACAGCTGATGACAAGGAACCTCGGCAGATATATTTTGAAATTGTTGGTTATCGACAAACCGACATTTGCGGAGGAAAGCAGAACATGCACGATGAGATCATCGCTTTGCCAAAAGAGAAGTGGAAAGGCACGGCTATCCCCCTGACCACCAGAAGCGACAGTTATTACGACATTGAGATAAACCCGCTCACCCGTGAAGGATGCACCGTCTCCATTGTCCGGAAACCCGCAGAAAAGGAGCTTGTTCATACGCCGGAGGAATATGATTTCCCGGATTCACTTTATCAGGATCATTGGGAGGGAGCGGAAGCCTACGGTGTTGTGAGTGATGCCGGTGAAATGATGGCATGTATCGAAGTATGCCCTGAGGAATGGTCAAACAGACTCATGGTTACAGAACTATGGGTATGTGATGCGCTTCGGGGGAAAGGTATCGGAAAAAGACTGATGGATAAAGCAAAGGAAGTTGCTCTTAAGCAGAAAAGGCGTGCCATCATTCTGGAAACGCAGTCCTGCAATACAAATGCAATCGGATTTTATCTTCATCAGGGATTTGAACTGATCGGGTTTGATACCTGCTGCTATACGAACAATGATATAGGCCGCAGGGAGGTCCGGATTAATCTTGGATACTTTTTCCACAGAGAAGGGCGCAGAAGGTAGTGCGCAATTCAGAAAGTGATGCTCGCAAATTCCATTTTCCCAGGATGACCGGATGGCTCTGCGAAGCAGATAGCAGACAGGGAATATGAATAACACGGCCGTAACAGACCGGTCTGCTGCGAGCAGACCCCTGACGTCTGGCGGACACATGCCGGCGGAATTCAGGAACAGAAAATGTGGAAACATACGGAGGCGAATATCGTGTTTTATCCGGTGGATGACCTGAGAGATGACGTGATCTGTCTGCAGCTGGATCATACCTGTGACGCGCAGCCGGAAAAGCGCTGGCTTCCGGCGTATTATTTCCATATATGTCTTCTGGACGGCACGAAAGTCGGGTACTGTGATCTGCGCATCGGCCACAATGATAAGACGTATATCGGCGGGAACATTGGATACCGCGTTGATGAAATGCATCGCGGGCATCATTACGCCGCCAGGGCCTGCGCGCTTCTGTTCAGACAGGCGCAGAAGCACCGTCTGGCCTATGTGATCATCACCTGCGATCCCGCCAATCATGCGTCAGCCCGCACCTGTGAGCTGGCAAACGGCCGGTATCTGGAAACGGCACCGATTCCGGAAGACAATGAAATGTATGCCGAAGGTAAACGGCAGGTCATGATCTGGCGGTTTGATTTCAAATTCAGTGAGTTCCTGTCCGCTGCCGCACGGATCAACGAAGAACTGCGGGTATCCCCGCTGCTGTTTGGCTCTCTGGGGCTTGAACAGCGGCTGGGTATTTCCCTGAATTCAGACGATATCGATGTTCTTCTGCCGGAACGGTTCCTGAACGCCGGCTGGCAGAAGATGATCTCCATGATGAATAAGCTGGGATATACGCTCCAGGACGAAGAAGAACATGAGTTTGTGAAAGGAGATTTTCGGATTGCCTTTGCATCCATGGAAAATCTCGAACCGTTCGCCGGTGTGGACCTGAAAGGCATTCCGCTAATCAGGGAACAGGGCACCAGCTATTATCTGCTGGAACTGCCGGATTATCTCAGGGTCTATGAAGCGTCATCCAGGGATGGCTATCGGAAGAATGTGAAACATAAGCAGGACCAGCAGAAAATCAATCTGATTCTGAAAGCGATGCAGGAGGAAAACGGTCATTGATTGAATTTCACAGAACCACCGAAGAAGAAAAATATGAAATCTGTACCTGGCAGTATGATGGCGAGTATGCCATCTACAACAATCCGCCGTATGCTGAGCAGGTAAAACTGCACCGGGGATTTGCCAACCCGAAAAACAATTTCTATTCATGCACGGATGAGGGCAGACTGATCGGATACATCAATCTGATCGAAGAAGAGACAGAGGTCTTCTTCGGCATCGGCGTGAATCCTGATTTCTGCAGTCAGGGATATGGTCAGCAGATGAGCCGGAAAGCATGTGAACTGTCGCACCGGCTGTATCCCGGAAAGCCGGTTTATCTGGAAGTGCGGACATGGAATATGCGTGCTGTCAGATGTTATGAGAAGGCCGGCTTCCATATCGCCGGCGGCCCGATTACGCAGACAACGCCTATAGGTGAAGGCACATTCTTCCGCATGGTCGCGGACTGAGTGACGAAAAGCGGGAAACCGCCGAGTGAAACCGGTATTGAACGAAGCTGATCCATTTTCCGTTCAGCTGTGCTTCAGCCTTTCCGCTTTTGGAGGAATCATCATGAACAATGGTCAGGAAAACATGATCATCAGAAGAGCAGCGGAAGACGATGTCTGGCAGATTGCCGACATCCTTGTGGAAGACTGGAAAACGGCCTACCGCGGCATCATCGACAGTGAGTATCTGGATTCCATGAGCGTGGAAGAACGGTACCGGCGGGAACTATCCCGATATCGGATCTACAGGGTCGCTGCAGCTGAAAAGGAAATCCTGGGTTTTACCTGGAACGAGATGACCGATGATGAAGATTCGGACTGCGAAATCATTGCCTTATATGTTCGCTATGGTAAAAGAAAAAGCGGAATCGGAAGGGCGCTGTTCCGTGATTCCGTGGAAATATTCAGGGCTGCGGGCAGGAAAAACATGATCATCTGGTGTCTCAGGGATAATGCCGAAGCCCGGAAGTTCTATGAGAAAATGGGCGGGACAGTGTATAAAACCGGCACTCATCCATGGGGCAGCCGGGAGTACGATATGATCTCCTATCTCTATCAGCTGGATGAACTGCCATTGGAACGGTAACCCGGGATCTGGTGAGGTGTGAAAGGCATGCGGTATCAGGAATATGGACTGCAGCAGAAGGAAACCATCCTTTTGCTGCACGGCGGCGGATTATCATGGTGGAACTATCGGGAGGCGGCGGAACTTCTTCAGAAGGAATACCACATCATTCTGCCCATCCTGGACGGACATGCCGGAAGCGACCGTCCCTTTACGACGATTGAGGAAAATGCCTCCGAGATCATTTCCTTTATCGATAAGTACATGAATGGCTCAGTGCTTCTGATCGGCGGTCTTTCGCTCGGCGGGCAGATTCTGCTCGAAATGCTGTCGCAGCGCAAAGATATTTGCTCCTTTGCTCTGGTCGAGAGTGCATCCGTCATTCCATCAAAGCTGACCAGTGCACTGATTGCTCCGACTTTCGGCACCAGCTATGGACTGATCAGGAATCGAAGCTTTGCCAGGCTGCAGTTCCGGTCACTGCACATGAAAAACGAACTATTTGAAGATTATTACCGGGATACCTGCCAGATACGGAAACAGGACATGATCGCTTTTCTCAAGGCAAGCACGTCCTATGCACTGAAGGATGCGTTCAGAGAATCATCTGCGGAGATTCATGTTTATGTCGGGGAAAAAGAAACCGCATCGATACGCCGCTCAGCAGAAACCATCTGCAGTCTTCGCCCGTCCTGCAGGCTGCACCGCCTGAACGACTTTCGGCATGGTGAGTTTTCCATCAATCATGCGGACCGGTATGCAGACACCATACGGCAAATGATACAGAACAGCT
>CAMVGT010000122.1 GCA_947167125.1 uncultured Erysipelotrichaceae bacterium | reverse complement strand
AAAAATCGAGCCTTTCGACTCGATTTAATGGAGCTTACCCGTTACAGCCCCTTTTTTTACTTTTCACAAAACAGTATGGAACTGTCCGTTTATATATGCTATTAAAAGGTTGAAAGTGAATGCCTGCGAAACTGCTCTTGCGATTGCCCGGGAAATAAGTATGATGAGAGCGCAGGAGTATAAC
Organism: uncultured Erysipelotrichaceae bacterium; assembly: GCA_947167125.1. Classification (GTDB taxonomy): domain Bacteria; phylum Bacillota_I; class Bacilli_A; order Erysipelotrichales; family Erysipelotrichaceae; genus Bulleidia. Next base: position 4,029 of record CAMVGT010000122.1, on the reverse strand, counting down.
AATATGACAATAAAAGCTATTTTCTTCGATTTCGATGACACTCTCGGCTACAGGGAAATGTACGCATATGACTGCTACCGCAGAATCATAATGGAGAATGCGCCTCACCTGACAGATCCGTTTGAACTGGAAGCAGTTGTACAGAACTGTATGCTGTGGGACGAAAAAGGAAATGTGGATAAAACGCATGTGAAGGACATGCTCAGAAAAACGCATGGAATTGAGCTGCCTTATGAGGATCTGAACAAATACTGGGATCAGATTCTCTGGGAACACTGCGTACCGTATGAGGATTCGGAAAGAACACTGACCGAACTTGCAAAGCGCTATAAGCTCGGATTGATTACAAACGGTCCTTCCGACGGGCAGCGGAACAAGCTTGCGCACTCGGGACTGTCGCGTTTCTTTAATCCGGAGGAGATTGTTGTCAGCGGAGATTATCCTTTCAGCAAACCGGATCCCCGCATCTTCTGGGCAGGATGCGAAAAGCTCGGTGTAAAACCGGAAGAAGCCGTCTATGTCGGAGATATTTACGGCAGAGACATTCTCGGTGCGCACAGAGCGGGAATGACACCTGTGTGGATCTGGAACTGGGGTAACAGAAAATGTGCCACAGATATACTGGTCATCCATCATATCAGTGAGCTTCTGGATCACTTTTAATGAACATTTGAAGATGACTTTGTTAAATAATGGATTAATTTAATTATTTGAACATTATGTGGTATGATATGCGGGCATTACGGACAGGAGGCAGATTATATGGATTATGAAGCACTCAGGAAGATTGCAAATGACGTTCGGATCAATATTGTAAAGATGGTTTCCAACGCCAAGTCAGGTCATCCGGGAGGCTCTCTCTCAGCTGCGGACATCGTTACATTCCTTTATTTCAATGTAATGGATATTACCGCTGAAAATGCGGGAACGCTGGACCGTGACAGATTTGTGCTTTCGAAGGGTCACGCTTCACCGCTGCTGTATGCAGTGCTGGCAGAAAAAGGAATTATCCCGAAAGAGGAATTACTTACATTCCGCATTCTTCATACACGTCTTCAGGGACATCCCGATATGAATGAATTTGACGGAATTGACATGACAACAGGATCACTCGGCCAGGGGCTTTCGGCGGCAGTCGGTATGAGCCTTGCGAACAAGCTCGACGGCAATGATCACAGAATCTACTGCCTTGTAGGTGATGGCGAATCAGAAGAGGGACAGATCTGGGAAGCAGCGATGGCTGCGGCGCATTATAAATGCGATAACCTCTGCGCAATTATTGACTGGAACGGTCTGCAGATTGACGGAAAAATTGAAGACGTCATCGGACCGGCACCGTTCGATACCAAATTCGAAGCATTCGGATGGCATACAATCAATGTCGACGGACATGATTTTGCCCAGCTTGAAAAAGCCTTTGCCGAAGCAAAGACTGTAAAGGGCAAGCCGACATGCATTATTGCGAAAACCATTAAAGGAAAAGGTGTTTCCTTTATGGAAAATGTTGCGGACTGGCATGGCAAAGCGCCTAATGCTGAGCTGACTGCAGTCGCATTAAAAGATCTGGGAGGAGAATAACCATGGCAAGAGCAACAAGAGAAGCATATGGAGATGAACTCATCAGACTCGTCCAGGAAAATCCTAAAGTCGTAGTGCTGGATGCGGACCTTGCCGGATCCACAAATTCCGGAAGAGCTGCGAAATACGCACCGGAAAGATTCTTTGACATGGGTATTGCGGAAGCGAATATGATCGGTGTCGCAGCCGGTCTTGCGGCAAGCGGATATATTCCGTTTGCGTCCAGTTTCGCAATGTTCTGCACAGGCAGAGTCTGGGAACAGATCAGAAACAGTCTCGCCTATCCGGGACTGAATGTAAAAATCGTGGGAAGCCACAGCGGTATCTCTGTCGGTGAAGACGGCGTAACCCACCAGGCGATCGAAGATATAGCAATTATGCGCGATATCACGGGTCTGGCAGTATATGCACCGTGCGATCAGTGGGAAACCAAAGCGGTCATCCGCCACGTCATGGAAGAAAACGGCCCTTGCTATATCCGTCTTGGAAGAGCGAAGGTTGACGATGTATTCGATGAGAATAAAGAATTCGATATCCGTAAAGTAAATGTCGTCAGAAAAGGCACAGCGGCTGCTGTATTCTGCACCGGTCTCATGGTTCAGATGACATTGAAAGCAGCTGAAATCCTGAAGGAAGAAGGCATTGATATCACAGTTGTGGATGTATGTGCCATTAAGCCGATTGATAAAGAAGGCGTTGCACGTATTCTGGGCGAATACGACAAGATTTTCACTGTTGAAGAGCACTCCATCACCGGAGGTCTCGGTTCAGCAATCTGCGAAGTGGCATGTTCCACGGTTCCGAGAATCGTTCATCGTCTCGGTATGTTCGGTTTCGCGGAAAGCGGAGAATGGCAGCAGCTCCTTCATGAATACAAGCTTGACGGAGAAGGAATCGCGGAACAGATCAAGGGCTACCTTGAAATGAAATCCGCAACAGAAACGGAATAACCGTATAAAAAGGGTGCTGGAAACAGCACCTTTCGTTTGATAAGGACTGATTGATCCGGTTGTAAGGAATCAATAGAAGTCCTTTTTTCTTTCGCTTGCGGCAGATACAAGATCAAAATCCTCAAGGATTCTGACATCCAGCCCTTCAATGACGGAAAGAGCACGGTCAAGATATTTGTCAGTGAGAAACAGCTTTGGATTATGAATATCCAGGCCGATGATCACCGGACACTTCTTTTCCGCAAATACTTCAAAGAATGCGCGTGTCGGGTACGCAAACCGTATGCCGTCCTCATAGGTTTTCATATCGCGCAGAACCCCTGAACCGCAGTTGAGTTCAAGAGGCATATTGTAGCGCAGGGAGATTTCCGCAATCCGTTCGGCGGCTTCCTTCACAGATCCGTCAATGGACGGATAATTCCACAGAACAACATCCGGATGGCAGATATAATCGCATAAGGCATGTTTACAGCCGTTTTCCAACGCATCAACATATGCCATCAGATTTTCCCTGTCATCCACTTTATAAATGCTTGTTCCTTCAAATACGATGTGATGCTGACCGAGAATGCAGTAATCAAGGTTTTTTCTGTACCAGGACAGTTCTTCCCACTGATCAGGATAATATTCAACTTCCATGCCGAGGTGAATATCGATCTGATCTTTGTATTTCTCACTCAATGAGCGGATGGACTGAATATATTCAGGAACCTGTTCAAAGTCCATGCGGGCAGGCGGATCAGGTTTTCTGTAAGCTGCGTGATCACTGAATCCGAGCGTTTTGAATCCGGCCTGGATTGCGGCAAGAACATATTCTTCGTCACTGCCGGAGGCGTGTCCGCATCGGGCAGTGTGGGTGTGCCAGTTTGTTTTAATCATCTTTTACTTCCTTTGCCACACTATTGTACTCATCTCTTTTTCAGATGAAAAGGCATTGACAGAGGGATCTCTCAGTTTCATACTATATTTGAACAGTTGTTCAAATGAGGTACGGTTATGAGTGAACACGAAACTGCTTTATATAAATTTGAAATCAAGGGAATTGACTGTGCAGACTGTGCTGCAAAGCTGGAGTCGAAGATCACAAAGATTGAGGGAATCTCCAATGTCCGCTTATCGTTCCTGAACAATTCATTGCAATATGAATGCGATCATGATGAATGCAAGAGAATAGAAGCGGAAGTCAGAGAACTGACCGCAAAAGAGGAGCCGGACGCGGTAATCACATCCAAAGGCCATCAGCATCACCATCATGACCATGAACATCACCATGGTGTGCAGTGTGAGTGCGGTGAACATGAACACCATCACCACGATGATGACAGTCATGAAGAAGAAAGAGCTCTCTATAAATTTGAAATCAAAGGAATTGACTGCGCGGACTGTGCCGCAAAGCTGGAATCTAAGATCGCAAAGATTGAAGGAATCTCCAATGTCCGTTTATCATTCCTGAACAATTCATTGCAATATGAATGCGATCATGATGAATGCAAGAGAATAG
>CAMVGT010000121.1 GCA_947167125.1 uncultured Erysipelotrichaceae bacterium | reverse complement strand
TAAGTATCCGGATATGCCGCTGCAAGCTTGTCAACGCCGTCAAGACCGATGTGCCATCTTGAATCAGAGATATCCATTAACATCAGATCGACATGTTCCTGATGGAGCTGTTCCTCCATGAGTCTCGAATCGCCCGGCATCCACACAACGCCGTCCTCTGTTTCAAGACGGAATCCGCAGAAGTCTTCCATCGCGTAATGACGTACTTTGGAATGCTTGGGAGAATCATTCTGCCATGCATGATCCGCAGGTGTCAGTGTCACTTTGACGCCATTGATTTCAAATGTGTCATGGATATCATGTCCTACAGCCTCAATGCCGATTTCTCTGCAGAGTTCAGCGACATAGTTTGTTGTATGAACGCTCTTCACTCTGTCTTTGATCTTAGTCAGTGTTGCTTTGGAGAAGTGGTCATTGTCGCAGTGTGTGATCAGTACCGCGTCCACCTTTCCGACATCTTCGCAAGTCATAGGTGCTTCGGTCAGAATCTTCATATCGAAGCCTTCCAGCAGCGGGTCGATCAGGATGACTGTTCCCCTGCTGTTAATCATCGCTCCGCCTCCGCCGAGCCAGTATACCTTTGTATCATTGATTGCTTCAAATGCGCTGGAATCCATTTTGATCCATTCTGCTTTTGCCTGTGCCATATTTCCTCCGTACAGTATTTGTTTACACTATGATCTTAAAAGTTGGAGTATACTCTAAGTCAAGAAGGAAAATATAAAAATGTCGGAATTTTACACGATTCATGATGTCGCGCAGCGCACCGGCATCTCTGCATATACCCTGCGCTATTATGACAAGGAAGGTCTGCTCACTTTTGTCAAACGGAGCGAATCCGGAATCCGCCTGTTTTCGGAAGCGGATTTTGAACCTCTTTATACGATCACGGTTCTGAAAAAATCCGGCATGCCGATCAAAGAGATCCGTGAATTCATGAAGCTTTATCTCAGAGGAAACGAAACGATCCATGAGCGTCTTCTCATGTTTCAGGAGCACAAGAAGAATCTGCAGAAGAAGATCGACGAACTCAATGCGATGATGGCCATTGTCGATTACAAATGCTGGTATTTTGAGGAAGCTGAAAAGCACAATGACATCAACTATTACATGGAACTCAAAGAGGATGAGATCGATCCGAAAATCAAAGATTTCATGAAGACCGTCGAAGACTTCAGGTCCGGAAAAAAAGCAGGCTGAATCAGTCTGCTTTTTCATATCGGTCCATAACGTATGTATAGAGATATCTTCCCATGCCGTCTTCGGTGCACGGATATTCGGTTACAGCATCCGCCATCGATTTGGAAATATCGCTGCCATTGCATAGACATACGCCCCATCCGGCTTCTTTGAGCATTTCCTTATCGTTATCCAGATCGCCGAATGCCATGATTTCTTCAATGGGAATACAGTTGCGCTCGCTGTATTTATGCAGTGCCATTCCTTTGTTTACTCTCGGATCCATGAATTCAATGATGCCGGGAGAAGTCATAATGCCATGGTATCTTTCACAGGCAAGCGTATCCGCAAATGCCTGAACTTCTGCACTTCTTGCAGGATCGAAGCGGAAGAGGACATTGTAGTTGTCATTGATGCATAAGCGGTCTGTATCACCGTTTGCGTCAATCACTTCGATATGATTGCGCTTCATGGATTCGCCGACCATTTCATCTATATGCAGCGTCACCATTGTATCGCCTTCATAGATCATGACATTGAGATTGAGCGGAGACATCTTATCAATGATTTCCTTCATTGTCTCTTTCGGCAGCATATAATAGCTTTCAATTTCTTCATATTCCTTATCCCACAGCATGCCGCCGTTCATGCCGATGATCACATCAAAATCAAACGAAAGTTTCCAGTCTCTGGCGCGGCTGAACATGCTGGTGTTGATCTTGCGTCCGGTCGAAAGACCGAGAAGCACACCTTCCTCATGCAGCTTTTCCAGAGCTCTTCTCGTTTCAGGCATGATATCTTCCCCTTTGTTTACCAGGGTTCCGTCAATATCAGCTACCAATGCGGTAATTTTATCAATCATGGTATTCTCCGATCATTGTTTAAATCCGTGGGAAATACTATCATTATTTCTTATGATTCTCAACCGTAAGGACCCATGAATCGCATCGAAAAAGATGACCCGCTTCCTGCGGATCATCATGAATGATATTACTGCTGTGCTGCGGCAGCTCTTGCCTTGACCATTTCAAGGATCTGTTCCATGGTCATCAGTGTTTCAGGCTTCAGCTGTGCCTGTTCTTCAATGACAGCACCGAAGTCGACAACCAGAAGCTCGCCGGATATAAATCTTGCCATATCGGAATTCAGGAAGACAACCGGTTCGCCCATTTCTGACGGTTCAGCCAGTCTATGCGCGTGGCCTGCAGACTGCAGAAGCTTTTCATCTCCGCCTGCAGCCATGGAGAATTCGCTTTTCATTCCGGTATCTGTGGAACCCGGCAGCAATGCATTCAGTCTGACGCCCTGTTCAACAATACGGTTCTGCTGATAAGCGACATAATAATTCATTGCGCTCTTTGCAAACATGTAGCCAAGTGTTCCCGGCAGTCTGTTGAGATTCATTGCTTCAAGAGCTGCTTTCTTTGCGTCCCAGCCTTCAGCTTCAATCAGAGGCAGGTAGAAAATCTTGTTTCCTTCTCTGTCCCAGTTGAATCCGCCGGTGGATGTGATAAAGGCAATGGCATCGCCCTTTGTCATTCTCTTGGTCAGATATTCTTCTGTGATATAGGTATTTGCGAGAAGATCGATTGTGACTGTTGTATTGAAATCAGTTTTGATTCCGGAAACGCCGGCAATGCCGAAGAATGAATTAATGTGTTCAGGAAGCTGTGCGAAACATGCGTCGATGCTTTCCTTTTCGCCAAGATTCACTTTGACAAACTTTACGATTCCTTCGACTGTGCATTCATTCCAGTCCAGCGCATATACCTTTGCGCCAAGATCGACGAGCATTTCCGCAGCTGCTCTTCCCATACCGGAAGATGCACCTGTCACAACAGCGGTTTTTCCTTTATATCCAAAATAATCTTTCATGTTTGATTTCCTCCGCTATCAATATACGTTTTTTCATAGCCAAAACATTTACATTTCCATATAATCTGTAAATGTTTTGATAAAATAGCAGTATGAATATCACAGCTGAAAAAAACAGAAGAAAACTGGAGGAAGCACTTCTTTCCATCATGAAAAAGAAACCGTTTGATCTGATCACGGTTTCTGAAATCTGCGAAGCTGCTTCTCTTTCAAGAGCCACCTTCTATCATCATTATGCACGCACGGATGATGTACTGGTATCCGCCTATGAAACTGCCCATGAAACAGCATTCGGCAGACGGGAATGGACACTGGATTATTTTCACAGCGATCTGTTTCTTAAAGACATGATCCGCTTCTTTGATCAGAACACCGCTCTGATTGCCGCGATCTCCAAATGGAATCTGCTTCCAAGAGTCGCATGGCTGCCGACAAAGATGTCCTATGATTCTTCTTCACTTCTTTCTGATCCGTATCTTTCAAAATATCCCCAGTACACCACCATTTATCTTTGGGGCAATACATTTGATATCTGCATGGCATGGATCCTGGGTGGGAAAAAAGAAAGCAGAGAAGAAATGCTGAAGATGATGCAGTATATGAGAAAACTCGAACAGAGATAACGGATCATTCTTCCTTCGGTACATCAAAAAGGAATACGCCTTTGGCAAGAGCAATCTTCTCAAGAAGATCGCGGCAGTTTTCATATTGATGATAAACGGTCATGTATGTATCGCATCCGAAATAATCAAACATCAGACTTTCCTGCTCAAAGAGAACACGGATCAGATGATTGCGCTGCACATTCATAAAGATTCTTATAAATGAATCAGGATCGGGATTGCGCATCCAGACTGCACCCATCTGCACGTCCATATCCATATAACAATTAAGCACCAGCATCATTTCCGCATAGGCTTTCCGAAGCCTTTTTAACTGTTCCTCTTCCAGATAATACTTTTCGATATCACTGTACTGTCCGAAGCAGAAAGCAGGTACCTGTTTCGGAATAAAATCAATAATCCAGTACGGCATCTTCAGATATAATTCAATTCTTTCATCTACTCCGCTGTCCATACCATTCTCCTTTGAAAAGATCTTTCTTTAACAGAATCACAGTCTCATTCGTTTCCTCAATTTCAAATCCCTGGTTCAGAAACATCGTAAGTGCCGGATTATCCGCCGCAAGATCATCATAAATGACATCA
>CAMVGT010000120.1 GCA_947167125.1 uncultured Erysipelotrichaceae bacterium | reverse complement strand
CAGCTTCATTATAAATCAGCTATTGTTCTATCCACAAAATTGTTTACTGTTAGGAAAGAATTTTGAAAACCCTGAGTCTTGCTGTACTTTCCCTGACACTTACCGGATGCTTCAGAGCCAGAATGAACATCGATGTATCCGAAGACGGAACTTTCACCGGAAGCGAAACAATGCTGATGAGTGCCGACATGCTGACAACGGAAGGCGGCAGCATAGATGATGCGATCGCAGCCTTGATCGAAGGCGAAAAAGAAAACCGTCCCGATGCGGTATTTGAACCTGTAAAGGAAGAAAAAAACGGCATTGCGTACGGAGGCTACAAGGTCAATGAGCTGCCGGAAGACATGTTTACGGTGAAAAAGGAAGGAAACACCATTACGGTGGAAATTCCGACCAATATGGTAGAAGAGCAGCTGGAGGATGAAGATGAAGCCGAAGAATTCGGGGTACCTGCGGATGATGAAATGTTCGCGGACGAAGGGGATGCGGACGATTCCGGGATGTCCATGGCCGCTTTGAAGCAATACGGCGCTGAAGCAACTGTGACTGTAAACATGCCGGGAAAACCGAAGACAAATGCCGGCACTGTAAACGGAAATACGGTTACGATCGACATGCTCAATGAATTCGATGTTCCGAGCATCATCATCACATGCAGCACCGGTCCGAACAAAGGTCTTATCATCGGGATCTGCGGGGGAGCTGCTCTGCTGATCGCGGCTGCCGCAGGCTTCCTGCTGATGCGCAGAAAGCAGTCAATGGCCTGAGCCGTATTCACATTGAGGGATGCGCTCTATAGCGTGTCCCTTTTTGTGTTAGAATGTGTCAGGAGAAATAACTATGAAATTTTACCTGATCAAAGAAAATCTGCAGGAATGCAGGATTGAAGATATTGAACATGCGGAGTCGCCTTACTGCGCAATCATGACGCCGGAAGAATATACGGCAAACAAGGATGTGTTCCAGATGGGAATCGATATGGATCTCGATCTCAGACACGTCATGGACACAAAGGTCATCGTCAACTTCGATTCCCTGACCGGCACACTGAACATCCCTGACAATTTCACTTTTTCCGATGATAAATTCAAAATCGCATTTGCGATGGATGAAAAGGGCATTGTTCTGATCGATACCGATACCTATGCTGAGAATCTGGTAGACAATATCCGTCTTTCTAGAAAATGGCGTCTGCCTTCCCTGGAACGGTTTGTCTATGATTTCCTTGAAGAAACAATCCGTCCTGACGCAATGATGCTGGAAAGCGTTGAAAATGATCTGAGCACAATGGAAATCGACATCATGCAGGGAACCATTGAGGAATATCCGGCACAGCTCAACGACATCCGCTCCTCGCTTCTCGATCTGCATAAGCACTATGAGCACCTGATCGATCTTTCCAAGGAACTGGAAGAAAATGAGAACGGCTTCTTCACGGAAGACAACCTGCGCTATTTCCGTCTGTTTGCCGAGCGAGTCATGCGCCTGCAGGATACCGTTGCCTCATTGCGCGATTATATCGTTCAGCTGCGAAACCTGATCGGTGAACAGCTTGCCATCAAGCAGAATCACATCATGACGCTTCTGACCGTCATCACAACGATTTTCATGCCTTTAACCCTGATTGCCGGATGGTTCGGCATGAACTTCACCAACATGCCGTCCATCAATTCGCCGCTTGGCTATCCGCTCACAATTCTGGTCAGTGTTGTGATTGTTGCGGTGTCTCTGATCTGGTTCAAACGGAAGAAGTGGCTCTGAGAGACATTTGCATTTTTAATACAAAAGCATATAATTCTTTTGTACGGAGGCTTAGCTCAGCTGGGAGAGCGCACCCTTCACAGGGGTGATGTCGCAGGTTCGAGTCCTGTAGCCTCCACCTGAAAAGTGCCTGAAAACGGCACTTTTTCTTTTGATACACAATGTCACGGAAACCGATGGAATTGACTAGAATGCATTGTCATGCATGTGGGGATAATTGAATTCATAATTGCGGCAGAGTTCAGCGAAATCCTGCATTGAAGCTGTCAGATGCTTTCGCCTGTGATAGATGATATTGAAATATCTTCTGAGATTCATTCCTTCAAATTCAACGGTGATGATTTTCTGGCTTTTCAATGCGGGCAGTACAAGGCGGAACGGAAGCACCGCGACGCCGAGTCCTTTGACTGCCGCGTTGATCAGGGCAGTTGTGCTGTGGGCTTCCCAGACAGGGATCGGGGTAAAGCCTGCCGCTGCGGCCGCATAATTGAATGTTTCTCTGGTTCCGCTTCCTTTTTCTCTGAGCAGATAGGGGAGACTGCGGTACTGATCAGCCGTTAAAACCTGCCTGTTTTCAAAACCGTAATCCGCTGAACAGACAGGAACGAGAAAATCCGTCATATAATGCTCGCAAATAATCATGGAAGAGGAAACGGTTCCTTCGGTCAGAGCCAGATCAAGCTCATTATTGAGAATCTTTTCTTCCAGAATATCTCCCGGGGCAGCCAGAACCTGCGTCTGCACCTGCGGGTAAAGCTGATGAAATGTATTGATGTAGGCGGGAAGAAGGACGGAACCGATCGTCATCGAAGCTCCGATTTTAATCGTGCCGGCACTGCCGGCATTTTTCATGGTTTCTTCCATGTCATCATAAAGTTCATTGATATTCTGGGCATATTCCTTCAGGCGCAGTCCGGCTTCGGTGATCTGCAGTCTTCTGCCAAGACGCTCAAATAAAATGATGCCGTAATGATCCTCCAGTTCCCTGATGGCTGTGCTGACCGCCGGCTGGGCAATATGCAGTTTCCGGGCAGCATGTGTCAGATTGCAGTTTGATTCGCAGACACACAGAAAGATCTGAAGATGACGGATTGTCATGGCATCCTCCTTATAACCATTTTGTTATGATAATAATATAATAATACTATTTTTAATATAAGATGAACTGAACTATGATATACCTGCATGAGGAGGATGATTCCATGAATGAAACTGCACCGGAATCGGACCGCCTTGGCAGGTATCTGAAACTGTTTACTTCATCGTTTACACTCAGTGCCTGCACATTCGGCGGAGGATTTGTCATCATACCGTTAATGAAAAAGAAATTTGTCGATGAACTGCATTATATCGATGAAAATGAAATGCTGGATCTGACTGCGATCGCGCAGTCATCACCCGGCGCAATTGCCGTCAATGCCGCAATCCTGGTCGGCTACCGTGTCGGCGGATTTCCGGGGGCGATGGTTTCCCTGATGGCGACTGTATTGCCGCCGCTGATTATCATTTCGATCATTTCATCTTTCTATCAGGCATTCCGCGACAACATCTATGTTTCCAACGCAATGACCGGAATGCTGGCGGGAGTGGCGGCAGTCATAACTGATGTCGTGCTGAATATGTCAGGGGATCTTGTGAAACGCAAAAAGATCCTTCCGGTTGTCATGATGATTCTCAGTTTTATCGCTGTACGCTGCTTCAAAGTCAATATTATTCTTCTGATTGCGGTCTGCGGCGCAATCGGTGCAATTCAGACATTGTATTTATCCAAAGCGGAGAAGGAGAGGGGATTCTGATGATTTATCTGGAACTGTTTCTTTCCTTCCTGAAAATCGGGATGTTCGCAATCGGAGGAGGCTATGCGGCAATGCCTTTGATCCAGGCACAGGCGGTCGATCTTCACGGCTGGCTGACAATGACGCAGTTTGCCGATCTGATGTCCATTGCCGAAATGACACCGGGACCGATCGCGGTCAACTCCGCCACATTCGTCGGAATCCAGACCGCAGGCATTCCCGGCGCATTGATTGCGACAGCAGGCTGTGTCATGCCGGGATGTGTGATTGTTCTGCTGCTGGCATATCTGTATTACCGCTACCGCGGATTATCCTTTATCCAGGGAATTCTGCTTGGCCTGCGTCCGGCAGTGATCGCCATGATCGCTTCCGCCGGTCTTTCGCTCATGATTCTCAGCATCTACGGCCAGCGTTCCCTGCCTTCTGATCTGACTGCGGTGCAGATTGTTCCGGCTCTTATTTTTACAGCATCATTTATCATCCTGCGCACCCTGAAACCCGGTCCGATCAAAATCATGGCCGCGGCCGGTGCGGCAGGCGTCATTCTGCTGAGCATATTCTGAAAACATACAGGGGGAGTTATGAATTATCTGTTAATCAGCGGTTCATTATACAGGGAAAATGACAGGCAGCCGCTTGCCCGGATCAAAAACGAATTCTTTACGCAGGACAGATCAATCACCCTGACCGGTTCATCCGATGCAATGCGCACATGCATCAGACAGAAAGACGGCAGCGAATCGCAG
>CAMVGT010000119.1 GCA_947167125.1 uncultured Erysipelotrichaceae bacterium | reverse complement strand
ATGTTGTGGACAGCATTTTTGTATCTCAGATAGTTGGAACTACTCCAAACGCCGGATCATTCATAAACAGAGAGATAATATAAGGTGCAATGACAGAAAGAATGAGGGAGAGCGCAAGGCCTGTTCCGCATACCAGCATATAGGCAAAGCGGATCGTTTCCTTCATTCTCTTTTTGTTTTCAGCGCCATAGAGATAGCCGTAGAGCGGTTGGCCTCCGAATGAGAAGGCAACCATAATCATGACAACAATCATGACAACCTTGGACACAATGCCCATTGCCGCAATCTTTCCGTTTCCATAGGGAAGCAGGAATCTGTTCAGTAACATCACGCCGATTGACTGCATGATGTTGGTGATGGAAGAGGGGATGCCGATGCTGAGAATCTGCTTCAGCTCAAAGCCGCTGATATGGAATCCTTTCGGATTGACTGACAGTGCTTTTGAGCGGGTAGTGATAAACCATACATAATAGATATCCGCAAGCACATTGCCGAGAACGGTGGCGATTGCCGCGCCGCCGGCACCCATGTTCAGTCCGAAGATGAAGATCGGGTCAAGAATCATATTGGCAATGGAACCGATGAAGGAACCGATCATTGCCGATACCGCAAAGCCTTCCGTTCTTAACAGATTGGTCGGCACCAAAGAGAAGATGATAAACGGCGCACCGAGCGCAATCCAGCGGTAATATTCTGACGCATGCGTGATTGTTTCTTCATTTGCCCCAAGCAGCTTTAACATGCCGCCCTGAAACACCATCAGCACAAGCGCGATGATGACACCGAATAAAGCGGAGCCGAGAAAGGAGAAGACCGAAAGACGCTTTCCGTCTTCTGTTTTTCCTTTTCCGAACAGACGGCTGATGACCGAGCTGCCGCCAAGGCCGAAGATATCGCCGATCGCGATCATGAATGTAAAGACCGGCGCACACAGGGCAACACCCGCGACCAGGTTGGTATCGCCTGTGCGGGCAATAAAATACATATCGACCATGTTATATACCAGCATCAGGATGCTGCTGAGCATGACCGGGACGGCAAGTTTCATATAAGCCTTGGGAACAGGCATCTTTTCAAAGAGTTCGTTTTCCATAATCTGTTTACCTCGTCCATTATTCTAAAGATTTCTCTTTCAAAAAATGGTGACATATGTCACTATAAAGCCATGAAAAAAATCCCTGATCAGAAACTTCTCAGCAGACTGTTATCCCGCCATTCCATAGAATCCTTCTTTTCCGTGCAGGATCTTCCTTTTGAACTGTATTCCTTTGAAAAAGGGGATTATCTGAACAATGAACTCGATCCTCTGGAATATCTTCTTTTCCCGGTTTCAGGAGCAGTGCGCATCCTGCACATCCGCGATGACGGATCGGTTCATCAGATCAGCGCGGAAAACAAAACGGTATGCCTGGGCGATATGGAATTTGCGACCGGAAGGACGTCTCTTTATCTGATTGAAGCAGCGCATTCAGGCTATTGCATCGCGCTGCCTTTGAAAGAATGCAGAAAACAGCTGAAGCAGGATCCTGTCTTCCTGAATTTCCTGCTTGGCCAGCTTGCCCGCAAAATCGAACTGGCTTCCGCAAGCCAGGCACTTCCGCGCAATCTGAAGGAGCGCCTTGATTTCTACATCCGCACCCAGTGCCAGGACAATACACTCAAAGGCGTGGAACGTGCCGCTTCCGCTTTATCCGTCAGTAAAAGACAGCTGTTAAGAATTCTCAAAGAGCTCTGTAACGAAGGAATCATGGCAAAGGAAGGAAAGGGGACCTACCGGCTTCTGACTGCAGATGAAATTCCGATGGCTGAATTCAGCGGCGGGGATGAAAAAGAATGAAGTTATTTTCAATCTGTCATAGAATAATTAGAGAAAGAAAACGCAATGGCTGATACACAGAATAAAAAATTCAATGAATCCGAAATCAGACCCGGAAACTCGCTGAAGGCCAAGGTACTGCGCTATATCATTTTCGGCGCTCTGGTGCTTGGAACAGTGACGCTTGGGGTCGGTCTTTCCATGTACACATACAGTCTTTTTGACCGGTTTGTGTCGGATGCCTGCGGCCTGGCGGATTCCACTCAGGCATTAATCTCCAATACAATTGAATTCAATATCCTCGCGGAAAGCGTGATGGATAAATATGAAAGACTGACGGAAGAAGAGCGCGCGCAGACAGGCACGGAAGAATACAACGCCCGCTTTGAAAGAATCAAGGCGAATATGGACTATATCCGCCTGCTGGATCTGCTTTACAGAGTCAAGACCAATTCCGATGTCAATGACATCTATGTCGCGGTCTATGATAAAAACACATCGGCAATCGTATACATCTGCGATCCCGATACCGATCCTGAAACCATGACCCATCCGGGAGACTGGGAACCTCTGGAGGAAAGGGAACTGAATAAATTCCTGGAATATGACGGGGACGGGCTTCTCTATTATATCGGCGATACAAAGCGCTACGGCTTCATGTGCACAGCAGGTTCCAGACTGCCGACTCTGAATACCGATCTTTATGTATATGTTCTTGCGGATGTGACATTCAGGGAAGTGTTCCGTGAAATGCGCAGCTTTATATTCCTGTTTGCGACATCCGTGATTCTGGTCATTATCCTGCTTGGCTGGAAGATGACAAAGAAAATGGACAAGTCGCTGATTCAGCCGATCAATTCCATCGCCGCCGCTGCCCAGAAATATGTTTCCGACCGGAAGAACGGCTTCAGCGGATCGGAACATTTCTCCAACCTCAATATCCGTACCGGAGATGAAGTCGAAAACCTTTCCTATGTCATGGCGGATATGGAAAGGGGACTGAGCGAGTATGAACGGGATCTGACCAGCGCGATTTCCGAACGGGAGAGGATAGTCACGGAGCTGACATTGGCGGAACGGATTCAGAATGACATGCTGCCGAAGAATTTTGATGAGATCAATGCCCGTAAGGAAGTCAAGATTGCCGCGGTCATGGATCCGGCCATGGAAGTCGGCGGAGATTTCTATGACTTCTACTATATCGATGAAGATCATCTTGCCTTAACCATTGCCGATGTTTCCGGCAAAGGAATCCCGGCCGCATTATTCATGATGGGATCCAAGATCAAGCTGCAGGACTACCTGCTATCCGACTGCACGGTTGCCGAAGCAATTGAAATGACCAATGAAGCGATCTGCGCCAAGAATGCCGGCGGCATGTTCGTGACTGTATGGGCTGCGGTTCTGGAACTTTCCACCGGAAAGCTCAGGGCAGTCAATGCCGGCCATGAATATCCGGCTGTCAAAAAACCGGACGGAGCGTTTGAACTGTTAAAAGATAAGCATTGTCTTGCGGTAGGTGCGATGGAAGGCGTTCCGTATAAAGAATATGAGCTGACCCTTGAACCGGGCTCACGCTTGTTCGTTTATACCGACGGCGTTCCCGAAGCATCCAATCCGGAATATGTGCTCTTCGGCACATCCCGCATGATCGATGCCCTCAACGCATCGAAAGACAAAGACCCGGATCAGCTGCTGAAGGATGTCCACCGGGCAGTCGATGCCTTTGCGGATACCGAACCGCAGTTCGATGATCTGACCATGCTGTGCGTGGATTACGCAGGACCTGAAAAAGGATGAGACAGGAGACGGAAATGTTTCCTGTTTTTTTTCACCGGCGCAGATGATCGGTGCTTTGCTTTAAAATACCGGCAAAATAGCTTATATATAAGCTATAACATCGAAAAAATAAAGAAAGGGGTCTTTGATGAAACGGTATGCTGCTTGTACCACCAAAAGAAAGAGTTCATCTCAGTGCACTGCGAACCGAAAGATGCAGAGTATCTGAAACAGAATCTGTCGATTAAAAAGGATTGAAAAAGGGGAGATTAGAATTCTATGAAACGGGAACTTGGAATCGCACGTTGTGGTTTGGCCTGCTGTTTGTGCTCTGAAAATGTGGCATGCAAAGGCTGTAAACGAGATGGTTTTAAGGAGCTTTCATGGTGTAAAGACGCAGAATGGTGCGAGGTTCGCAGATGCGGAATAGATAAGAACCTGAACGGTTGTTTTGAGTGCGAACCAGTGAACTGCAGAAAAGGGCTATATGCAGAGAAGATTAAGGCTCGGGCTTTTGCAGAATTTGCACGCAGGTACGGCGTTGAGAAGCTTCTGGATTGCCTGGAACGAAACGAAAAAACTGGAATTGTCTATCACCGAGAAGGAATCATGGGCGACTATGATTACTTTGATGACATTGAAGAACTGATTGGTTTTATCAAGACGGGGAAGAGATAAATTCCCGTACACAGACATGTTCCATGATAAGAGTTTTTCTGAGACGGTATGCTGCTTGTACCACCAAAAGAAAGACTTTATTTCCGTGCCGTAT
>CAMVGT010000118.1 GCA_947167125.1 uncultured Erysipelotrichaceae bacterium | reverse complement strand
TTGTTGTTGCAGTTGAAATTATTAAATCCGTACAGGAGGAGGACATGGAGGAAAGACAGTATCGGGGACCATTGACGCAGGAGGAACTGAGAGAGGTTTTTGCGGAAATCCGTATGCCCTGAAAGACAAAAACGGCGTGATGCCGTTTTTGTGCTTCATTCTGTTATTTCTGCAGTCTGCGCAGCCAGTATTCGCCGACCGGCTCCTGCGCGTTTTCAGGTTCCCACGGCACTTCATGGCGTTCAAAATAGCCGATGACAGCACCGGATTCATCTTTGACAGGGACGAAGAATTCTCTCTCACCGGTTTTCCGGTTGTAGGTTTCAAATATTTCACCTTCACCGGCATCGGCGCGTCTGAGAAATTCTTCGATTTTCGGTTTTGTGCTTTCGTTATGACAGTTGAAGAGACTGTTTCCGATGATCACCCGCTGTCCATAGCGGGTCTTTGCGGTTTTGTTGAGCCAGCGTACCGTATGCGTTCTGTCCACAAAGACAACCTCATACGGATAGGCATCCAGAATTGCTTTCAGTACTTCAAATGTGATTTCCATAAAAATGAACTCCTTTATGACATCTTACCAAAGAATCATGCCTGATACCTTCTAACTGCTTCTTTCCTGAGTCTTTCAGGAAGGGTGTTAACCAGATCGCTGTCATTCATCATCATGGAATGCAGGACTTTGGCATCGATTCTTCCAAGCGGAATCCGGTACCAGCGGAGAATTTCATCCAGATGGCTGTACATTTTATGATCGCCGACCGGCTGCAGACGATGAATCAGACGGGAAGCTCTTCCTTTTGCGTATTCCTGATTCCCGCCTGTAAACAAAGAAAAGTAATCGGTCAGTTCTTCCAGGGTATACGGCCAGTCAGGATCATGGATCTTTTCGATTTCATGATCACTGAGCTGCCTGGGACTTCTGTATACATATCCATGATCCAGATCGGCCGCCAGGGTGAAATCTGAAATCTTCTGGATTTCATAAAGTTCATTTTCTTCTTTCAGACTGACTGTTCCGCCATGGTCTTTATAAAATGCCATGATGGCGGCGGCAGGAAGAAACAGACCGGAAATTTCATATTCCTCATACAGGAAAATATCCCGGAGCTGATGTCTGTAATAAACCGCAATTGATGAAACAAATGTCATTGGCTGTACCTCTCTTTCCGATCAGACTTCAGCACATCTTCCGTTGGCACGCTCCCCTTTTCAGGATCCAGGCCTGCTTCCCCCGGCATTCAAACAAAAACGATGTGCATCCATGAAGGCAGACTCATCCCGTGAGTCTTTCAACACAGCTGCGCATCGTATGCGGTTATTCCTGATGTGAAGGAATCATAGCAGTGATTCTTCTGAAGTTCAAGATTGGGAATTGAAATTATATGAACTGTTTTTCTGTTTTATACATGGTATCATTCATGCGTTCAACAGGAGGTATTCTATGTCTGTAACTGCGGACCGTCAGTATAAAACCGGAGAATTGCTGAAAAGGTTTTCTCCATATCTTCTGAAATATAAAAAGCTTCTCATCTTCGATCTGTTCTGTGCGGCACTGACCACATTGTGCGATATTGTCCTGCCGCGCATCATGTCCACATTGACCAATACCGCTATGTATCAGGCGGCGGATCTGACCGTCGGCCTTGTCATCAGACTTGCGCTGATCTATACCGTTCTGCGTCTGGTTGATGCGGCGGCGTATTATTACATGAGTTCGCAGGGACACATCATGGGTGTCTATATCGAGACAGACATGCGCACAGACGCGTTTGATCATCTTGAGCGGCTGTCTGACAGCTATTATGCCAACACCAAAATCGGACAGGTCATGGGCAGAATCACAAGCGATCTGTTCGATGTCACGGAATTTGCCCACCACTGCCCGGAAGAATTCTTCATTGCCGGCATCAAGATACTCGTCTCGTTTATCATCCTGTGCCAGTCATCTGTTCTGTTAACCGTAATCATCTTCGCTTGCATTCCGTTAATGATTATTGTTTCGATCAGACTGAATCACCGCTTCCGCACCGCGTCCAAGCAGCAGCGTGTTCAGATCGGTGAACTCAATGCCCAGGTGGAAGACTCACTGCTTGGGGAAAAGGTTGTCAAAGCCTTTACTGCTGAAGATATGGAAATCGAAAAGTTCTCAAAAGGCAATGAGAAGTTCAAGGAGATCAAAAAGGAACGTTATTACGCGATGGCTAATTACAGCATGTCCACGCGTCTGTTTGACGGACTGATGTATGTCACAACGATCATTGCGG
Organism: uncultured Erysipelotrichaceae bacterium; assembly: GCA_947167125.1. GTDB lineage: Bacteria > Bacillota_I > Bacilli_A > Erysipelotrichales > Erysipelotrichaceae > Bulleidia. The sequence goes on along the minus strand of CAMVGT010000118.1, from coordinate 2,230 downwards.
GCGGTCTGTTTCTGGTCTACGGCCTGATCAATGCCGGTGAACTGGTTGCCTATATTCTCTATGACACAACACTGATCGCGACTGTCCGCAGAATTGTGGAATTTGCTGAACAGTTCTCATCCGGCATCACCGGAATTGAACGTTTCCTGGAAATCATGGATACGCCGGTTGATATTCAGGATGCGCCTGACGCAAAGCCTCTTACAGTCAAAGACGGCAGCATCTCCTTCGATCATGTCACATTTGAATATCCCGATGATCATAACCGTGTTCTTCATAACCTCTGTCTCGACATTAAGCCGGGAGAGAATCTGGCACTGGTCGGAGAAAGCGGCGGCGGAAAAACAACTCTTGCCTCATTGATCCCAAGATTCTATGACACAACTTCCGGAACAATCAGAATTGATGGCCAGGATATCAAAAAAGTCACATTAAAAAGCCTGCGGTCAGCCATCGGCATTGTCCAGCAGGATGTATATCTTTTCTCCGGAACGGTTCTGGAGAATATCGCATACGGCAGACCTGATGCGTCAAGAGAAGAGATCATGCATGCCGCAAAGCTTGCCGGAGCAGATGAATTCATTCAGGAACTGCCCAACGGCTATGATTCCTATGTGGGAGAAAGAGGCGTCAAGCTTTCAGGCGGACAGAAGCAGCGGATTTCCATTGCCCGCGTCTTCCTGAAAAATCCGCCGATCCTTCTGCTTGATGAAGCGACAAGCGCACTGGATAACGAAAGTGAGATTCTGATTGAAAACAGCCTTGCGGATCTTTCCCAGGGAAGAACCACACTCACAATCGCCCACCGCTTAACCACCATACGCAATGCGGACAGAATCATTGTCCTGGGCAAAAACGGCATTGAAGAAGAAGGCAATCATGAAACCCTTCTGAATCAGAAAGGCATCTACTGGCGTCTTTGGAACGGAGTAGCTGCCAGACAGGCATAAGAAAAAACGGATTACTTTCCGTTTAATAATCAGCTCCGTACACCCATCATAATTGCGCTATGCATGCATGCTGATTTTTGCGAAATAAAAGCAGAGAACGCTGCCAAATTTGGGTGTACGGAGTCGTTCTCTGCTTATTCATTCTAGCATGTTGGCAGAGTTTTTACTATTCCTGCTTTGTCAACAAGCTGAAACGGATATCTTTCCGTTTTTTTATTGCAGGCCGCGGATCATATGATGGTAAACCAGTCCGTCATCTTCCCGTGTTTCCGTGAGAAGATCCACAAACCAGTTGCGGTGCCAGAATTTTTCCGCCTGTCTGTTGCCTTTGACATATCCTGCTTCTGCCCACATAAAGCCGCAGTCCGCAAATACATCCAGCATGTCACGCAGAATTTCAGAACCGAAGCTTAAGCCCTGCATTTCACTTGAAATCATGATGAAGTCAATCCATACCGCATCCTGTCTTGGATAGTGAAGATAAATCCTTGCGGCTCCGACAACATCGGGATCGCGCAGAACAACGAAATACTTATTTGAAGGATCGCAGTCTTTCGGACATCTGTGCGCATCCTGAGCGACTGTTTCAATCGTCGGTTCAATGCCGAGGTGGTCAAAATACTGCATGTTGTCTTTGTAAAGCTGCAGTACTTCTTCATAGTTATTCTCACTGATCAGCTCCACATCATATGTCGCTGACAGCTTATGATAGTCGAATTCATATTCCGCCATGCGCAGTCCGTCCACAAGCAGAAGTTCACAGTTATAGCCGCTTTCCTTATCCATGAAAATATCGGTAATCAATCCGAATAAGGTTCTGCCGAGCTGCTTTTTTGCCATCTCTGCATATTCATGATATTCAGGATGCGATTCAGCACGGTCTTCATAATACCTGGCCGTCATATCATAGCTGAATGCGATCTTCGAAAGATCGGCATTCTCCCATGTAAGAAGCACATAGTAATCCTTCTGCGCTTCCATGATCATTTTCAGATTCTCAAGCGACGGCTCAATCTCTTTTTCAAAATCATCATAAACAAGCAGTTTCACAAGATCGAAGAATTCTTCAAATGAACTGAAAAGCGTGCCGTCAATAATACGTTCTTTTGTGATTTTGGTTTCCATTGCGTTCTCTCCGGATCACTCATGCATGATCTTTGTTACAGCTATCATCTCATTCTTTGAACAATTGTAAAAGGCTGTTATCAAAACAATGAAAAACAAAAAGGGGCTGTAACAGTTGAAAAACTGCTACAGTCTCTTTTTTACACTTTGCAAAT
>CAMVGT010000117.1 GCA_947167125.1 uncultured Erysipelotrichaceae bacterium | reverse complement strand
CTGATACTTCTTGCGATGTTCTTCGCGATGTGCGAGACCGCATTCGCATCTGTTTCCCGCACAAGGCTCAGAAGTCTTGCGGACAAGGGAAGATCCGACGCTAAGAAAGCAATTCAGATCACAGATCAGTTTGACAAAGCAATCACAACACTTCTGATCTGTACAAATATTGTTCATATCGCGGCCGCTTCAACAGTGACCGTTAATGTTACCCGACTGTGGGGTGTTTCGGCAGTCACTGCCTCGACACTGATCACAACCGTCGCAGTCTTTTTCTTCGGTGAGATGCTGCCGAAAAGCATCGCGAGGAAATACTGCGAAAGGATCAGTCTGTCCACAGCGGGCATTTTGCGTTTCCTGATGACCGTGCTGACACCCGTCAGCGCTCTGCTGACATGGATCGGCAACGCAGCCAGCAATCTGACAAAAGGAGACGCGGAACTGTCGGTTACTGAAGATGAGCTGTATGACATCATCGAGGATATGACCGAACAGGGAACGCTGGATGAGGATCAGGGCGACCTGATTTCTTCAGCGATCATGTTTCAGGATGTCACCGTGGAAACCATCCTGACCAGCCGCGTTGACCTCACGGCTGTCGATGCGTCAATGAGTCAGGAAGAAATCCTGGACCTGATCAAAAACACAAACCATTCCAGACTTCCTGTTTATGAAGGAACGATTGACCATATTATCGGCATTCTGCAGATCCGCAGATACATCCGCACGTATCTTGATGAAGGAAATATACCGGATGTCAGACCGCTTCTGGATGAAGTGCTTTTTGTGCACCAGTCCGCGAAGATCGATGATCTGCTGACTGAAATGACCGAAAAGAAGCTCAATGTCGCTGTCGTAACCGATAACTACGGCGGTACGCTGGGCATTGTGTCGATTGAAGACATTCTCGAGGAACTGGTCGGTGAAATCTGGGATGAAGATGATATGGCAGAAGAAAATATCATCGAGATTTCCGATTCGCTTTACAGTGTCGCAGGCGATGAACATGTCATTGACGTTCTGGATGAACTGCATATTCATTACAGCGATGAAGAGGAAGAAAGAATTACCAACAAGCTTATGAGCGAGCTTGCCTTTGAAGCATTCCCGCAGATTCCCAAGGAAGGGGATTCCTTCAGCTATCTCAATCTGACGATTTCGGTACAGATCATGAAGCAGAACCGCATTCTGCGTCTGAAGGTCAAAGTGAATGAAGAGAAGAAGGAGGAAGAAGAATGACGCTGGTTTATATATGCATTATCGCGACAGCAGTATGTGTCATGTGTTCTGCTTATTTCTCCGCTTCGGAAATGTCCTATTCCTCCTGCAACCGGATCCGCATTGAGAACCAGGCGGAAGAAGGGGATGAAAAGGCAAAGCGCGCGATGAAAATAACCGAAAACTATGATGACGCGCTTTCCGCGATCCTTGTCGGCAACAACCTTGTCAATATCGCGGCTTCCTCACTGGCTTCCGTGGCTGTCATTCTGACACTGGGTGAAAAGTACAGCTGGGTTTCAACAGCGGCTGTGACTGCAGCGGTTATCATCTTCGGGGAAACGATTCCCAAAATTGCCGCAAAGAAAAACGCGACCCGTTTCGCGCTTGCTTTTTCAGGCATCACCCGTTTCCTGATGATTATTCTGCGTCCGGTCACATGGATTGTTGTCGGCCTGGTTGATCTGCTTACCAGAGGGTTGAAAGGCGAGGAAATCAAGGACGATGACGGGGCTGTGGAAGAACTGCATTCGATCATCGAAACGGCGGAAGATGAAAATGTCCTGGATGAGGATTCTTCCGAACTGATCAGTGCCGCAATCGACTTCGCCGATATTTCCGTTTCCGAAGTCATGACGGCAAGAGTCGATATTCTCGCGATTGATATTGATGATTCATGGGAAGATATCATGGATACCATTGAGCATTCCTCCTTCTCAAGAATTCCGGTCTATGAGGATTCGATTGACAACATCATCGGCATCCTTTCGCTCAACCATTTCCTGAAGGCGTCCATCGACAACCGCAATGCGGATATCAGGGAACTGCTGATGCAGCCGTACTTTGTATACAAAACCATGAAGCTTCCGGCAGTCCTTGAAATGCTCAGGGATTCCCAGCAGCATCTTGCGGTTGTAACGGATGAATACGGCGGAACTTTAGGCGTCGTTACAATGGAAGATGTTCTTGAAGAACTGGTCGGCGATATCTGGGATGAGACCGATAAGGTTGAAGAAGAGATCCAGGTCGTTTCAGACGGCGTCTTTGTGATTGACGGCGATACACCGGTACATGAATTGATGGAACTCATGGACTGGGATGAAGATACATTTGATTTTGAAAGTGAAACGGTCGGCGGCTGGTGCATTGAAATGCTTGAAGCATTCCCGGAAGAAGGATCCGAATTTGAATACCGCAACATCCGTGTGATTGTGCGCGAAACCGAAGAGCGCCGTGTCACAAAAGCTGAAATCCATGTCAAGGAAGAACCGGAGGATTAATGCAGCAGTACTTTACCGATGAAATCCTGAAAGAAGGATCGGAATATATTTTTACAAAAGAACAGGCGCACCACGCAAGAGACGTAGTGCGTCTTGATCATGAAACGGTCCGCCTGGTTGACTGTGAAGGAACCGGATGGTTCGGCGAATGCGAAAAGCGCGGAAACGACTTTATCGCTGTGATCAGAGAAAAAGATCCCCGCATCAATGAAGCCGGCATTGAAATCACGCTGGCGATGGCTCTGGTGCGCAGGGAGAAGTTTGAACTGATCCTGCAGAAGGCGGCAGAGCTTGGCGCAACCAGGATCGTGCCGTTTGAATCATCCCGGTGCATTGTGCATGCCAAAAGCGAAAAAGCCGATAAGCAGCAGAAACGCTATGAATCGATTGTGCTTTCGGCTGCCGAACAGTGCAAGCGCAACCGGATTCCGGAAATCTGTCCGGTCATTCCGTTTGCAAAACTGAATGAATATAAAAGCGATGTTTCTCTGGCTGCCTATGAAAATGCGTCAAAGGAATCGAAGCATATATCTGATTTTGATCTGAAGGAATCGGTGACAGTGGTCATCGGACCGGAAGGCGGATTTTCCGATGAGGAAATGGAGCAGCTGGTATTTTACGGCTATGAGCCGGTGACGCTTGGATCCAGGATCCTCAGAGCGGAAACAGCTGCCATCTATGCATGTGCCGTGATTGCGGAGGTGAGTGAAAAATGAGATTTTCCATCTGCAATCTTGGCTGCAAGGTCAATGCCTATGAAGCGGAAAGCGTCGCGTCTCTTTTAAGCGAAAGAGGCTGGCAGCGGGTACCGTTTGAAGAAGAGGCGGATGCCGCTCTGATCTTTACATGCGCGGTCACCAATACAGCGGCTTCCAAAAGCCGCAAGATGATGCACCGCATCAAAAAGAATTTCCCTGCAAGCATCGTCGCGATGGTCGGCTGCTATGCCCAGATCGATGACGGCATGCTGGAGGACGCCGAAATCATTGTCGGCTCCTCGCATAAAAAACAGCTTCCGCAATATCTGGATCAGTATCTGGAAACACATGAAAAGGTCCGGGTGCTGGATGATTTAAGAGACACGCCGTTTGAAACGCTCAGCGCGGACGGCTTTGATTCAAGAGCACGCGCATATCTGAAAATCCAGGATGGCTGCAATCAGTTCTGTGCCTACTGCGTGATTCCTTATGTCAGAGGCAGAGAGCGCTCGATGGCGCCGGATATCGCCGTCAGAGAAGCGAAACGCATTTCCGGGTCCTATCATGAAATTGTACTGACCGGCATTCATACCGGCAGATACGGAAGGGAATACAATGTATCCCTGGCGGAACTGATGGAGCGGATTTTAAAAGAAGCGCCGAAGCTTGACCGCTTAAGGATCTCATCGATTGAAATCACGGAAATTGATGACCGTCTGATTCAGCTGATCAAAGACAATGAGCGCATTGCGCATCATCTTCACATTCCGCTGCAGGCCGGCAGCGATGAAGTTCTGAAGGCGATGGGAAGACCGTATACAACCGCCGAGTATTTCAGTCGGATTGAAGAAATCAGGGCCGCAATCCCGGATGTGTCAATCAGCTGCGATCTGATTGCCGGTTTTCCGGGCGAAACAGATGAGCTGTTTGAAGACACATGCGCCTTCTTGAGAAAATGCGGCTATTCCTTCCTGCATGTTTTCCCGTATTCTTTAAGGGAAGGCACCAGGGCGGCTGAAATGAAGAACCAGATTGATCCGAGAGTGAAAAAAGCGCGCACTGCGGAAGCGATGCGCATCTCGCAGGAACTGGCCGATCAATACCGTATGCAGTGGGTTGGAAGAACAGCCGATGTCATTGCGGAAGAAACGGAAGACGGCTATATCAAAGATCAGGATCTTCTCACAGGCTATACTTACCGCACGATACCTGCCATGCAGAACAGCTGCGGGCCGGTGGCGGTTTTTAATCTCTGCCGCCGCACGGGGAAGAAAGTGTCTTTTGATCATCTCCTGAAGGAGATGGACGGTATGCACATGATGCACATCCCCGGGCCGACTTTCATGTATGT
>CAMVGT010000116.1 GCA_947167125.1 uncultured Erysipelotrichaceae bacterium | reverse complement strand
CCGGTCATCCTTTGTATATTCCGGACATGTAGTCCAAGTCTGATAGCCGTTCATGAAGATTTTTTCTTCATCGGAAACGTTCAGCTGAACGACTGCTTTGATTTCTTCAACCGTCTCGTTTTCAAACGGCACCACCAGGTGCAGCGCACCTTCAAACGAGGCAGTGTCTTCAAATACTTTCCCTTCTTTCGAGGAAATCCGGTAATCGAGTTTCATCATGCCTTTTCCCGTCTGGCTTTCAGTTCAGCCGCGATTTCTTCACTCTTCGCGTCATCGAGAATGAATTTGTTTTTGAAGACAAAGAATGCCGCGATCAGTCCGATGATCGGAATGATGGTCATTAACAGACGCAGTCCCATCAGTGTTGAAGCACTCTGGGCAACGATTTCTCCTTCCGTGTCCGCATTGCCGACAAGACCGATCATCGTCATGCCGATACCGGTCATAAATACAGCGACGCCGCTGGCAAGCTTGACGACAAATGTCTGCATGGAGAAGATGACGGATTCTTCACGGTGTCCTGTTTTCAGTTCGCCATAGTCAACCGAAGCGGAAAGGAATACGGTTGTCAGAACTGTCAGAATACCGTTTGAAAGGAAGACCAGGATTCCCGGCACAAGCAGAATGCCGATGCTGTGGGCAAAGCCGAGCAGGCAGACAATCAGCAGCAGCGCATAGCCTGTAATAGCCGAAGTCAGACAGATTTTGAAAATCTGTGTGTTGGAGAATTTCTTTCTTAACAGCGGATAGATTAACATCATGCCGAGAATCTGCGAAGCGCCGCCGACAGAAGAGAACAGTGTATAGGTACCCTGCCATCCGGCTCCCCCGACATCATATTTGAAGAAGTAGATAATCAGGTTGGATGTGATGTAAAGAGCTGTATTGATCAGTACGATTGTAATAACCGTAACCATTGCCTGGTCATTGGAGAAAAGCGAGCGGAACATTTCGGAAATCGAAACGGTTTCCATCTTTTCTTCATTCTTTGTTTCCTTGATGCATAAGAAGAGAACCAGTTCGGCAATCACAAAGATCACTGCGACAATGATCGCAAAGCGTCCGAAACCGGCGCGTTCATTTCCCTGGCCAAGCATCGCAACACAGATGACTGTTCCGACCGTAATCAGGGCATTGCCGACACCGGCAAATGTACGGCCGATGACTGACATCGTTTCACGGTCCTTTGCATTATCCGTAACAGCCGGAATCATGGACCAGTAAGGAATATCCATCATCGTGTAGGTCACACCCCAGAGAATATAGATCACACTGAAGAATGTACGCAGCGCGCTTCCTTCAAGAGCCGGCACATTGAACATGACAACAAGCACAATCGCGTTCAGTACCGTTCCAAGCAGTACCCAGGGACGGAATCTGCCCCACTTTGTATTTGTTTTGGCAACGATGACACCCATAAACGGGTCGTTGATTGCATCAAAAACTCTGGCAATCATCAGAATCGTACCGACAAAAGCCGCTGAAATTCCAAGGATGTCCTGATAGTAATACATGACAAAGGATGCGCTTAACGCGTAAACCATGTCTTTTCCGATCGCGCCAAAACCATAGGCGCCGAGTTCTTTTTTACCGAATTTCATCTGATTTCTCCTTCAACCAGGAAGCTGATTTCCTGATCTTCAAGTCCGGCGATGTGCAGTTTTACTTTTGCAATGCCTGACTTTCCTGTTGTTCTGATATAGGTTCCGCACATGCCGCCTTCTGCTGTCACAATATGCGGTCCGACAATTTCAATGGGTCCTTCGCATTCGATTTCCACCGGAAGCTGCGCATACACAGCCGGATTGTCAAAGCTGTCTTTGATCTGAATCCGGATTGCGGCCATGTCATAGGTATCGCCTTCATGCAGTACGGTATGGGAAGCCTGCGCTTCCAGATGCAGTCTGCAGCTCGGGGATTTTGTGACGGAGCTGACGCAGACGCCGTTCTTCCATCCTTCAAATCTCCAGACAGTCGCGTCTCCGCCCCAGGAACCTACATATTTGCCATAGAGTTCCACGCCGTCCTCATATTTCATGCCGTAGCGGACCATGCACCAGCCAAGCTGCGCCATGTTTTTCAAAGGCATCTTTGCCATACCGTATTTTGCGGCGGCACTCAAAGCTTCCTTGATGAGTTTTTCTTTTCTGCCGCTGAGTCCTTCTTTTGTTTCAAGCAGGACACCGATGCGGTCATCAATCTTTAACGGTCCGTGTTCCAGACCGGTATACTCACTCTTTGAGAAAGTCGCTACATAATAATCATTCTTATACAGCCGCACTTCATCCGCGTTGGTGAAGGCGTAAAGCTCGGAAACACTGCCGCCGGCATAATCACCGATATCCATCGGCGAACTGATCACCAGCACATCCTTTTTAGTCTGCTGGGAAGCATAGACAGCTGCCGCGAGTTTGGGATTGCGGAAGGCATCCATGACGCCATGGTAGCAGACTCTGTCGCCGCTGCCGAAGTCCTGATGGGTCGGATAGTCGAACATGCACCACTGGAAACATCCTGCATGCTGGCCATCGGCTCTCGCGTCGGAAAGCACTTTCGCGTGGCGTAAGGCGTGGGACTGTCTCTTTTCCCAATGGTCATAGGATTTTGTCGGGAACATATGGCCGTTGGATTCCGATATCAGCATCGGCTTGTTCATATCCGGTGTGACATCCTTCTTTTTTCTGCATCCGTCATTGTCGCCTGTATGCGAAAAATCATTGAAGGAATAGACATCTTCGAGCAGTGAGCTCTTTTCAAAATAGCGGACGCCGGTTGTCGGCCTTGTCGGATCGAGCGCATGGGCGGTCTGGTTTGTCATGCGGTAGAATTCATCATCATCCATGGATTCGTTGATGCGCACGCCCCAGAGAATGATGGAAGGATGATTGCGGTACTGCAGAACCATCTCTCTTGTATTTTCCACTGCCTGCTGTTTCCATTCCCGGTTTCCGAGATGCTGCCAGCCCGGGATTTCTGTAAAGACCATCAGGCCGAGCCGGTCGCAGGCGTCGATGAAGGCATGGGACTGGGGATAATGCGATGTTCTGACCGCATTGACACCGAGTTCCTCCTTCAGTATTCTTGCGTCTTCCACCTGCAGCGCGTCCGGTACCGCATAGCCGGAATACGGGTAGCACTGATGGCGGTTGAGACCGCGCAGGAAGACCGGTTCGCCATTGAGCAGGATGTCATTCTCATTCATTGTGATGGTACGGAAACCGAATACGGTATCCTTCACATCTTTGCCGTAATACGTGCGCAATGTATAGAGAACCGGTGAATCCGGACTCCATGGATAAACAGTTTCATCCATGCTCAGGTTGAATTTACGCTTGGTATTGGGCACAACCCTGTCGGCAACGATTGTTCCTTTGTCATTGAGCACTTCCACACGGATGTTATCCGAAATCTGCGGACCGCTGATATGCACTTCGCAATGCACGGTTTTCAGATCCGGTGTCGTGACAAAGATATCATCGATGAACGATTGTTCCTTTGTGTCAATGACCACATCGCGGTAGATGCCGCCGTATGTCAGATAGTCAATGACAAATCCGAACGGCGGAATGGAAGGATTTTCGGTAGTATCCAGCTTTACAGCGATATGGTTTTCTATTTCATAATCAATCAGATCCGTGATTTCAAAGGAGAATGCCGTATATCCGTTTTTATGGATGCCGAGATACTGCTCATTGAACCATACTTCCGCGATATGCGCAGCCCCATCAAACCTCAGAAAATGCCGCTTTCCTTTTTCACTTTCGTCAAACTTCACTGTTCTGCGGTATCCGCATACCATCTGATAGCTTTCAGGATCCGCATAATGCAGGGGAATTTCCCTGACTGTGTGGGGAATTCTGACCGTTTCCGCCGGTGTTCTGAATTCTTTGAATTCTTCATTCCAGACTTCGGTAAATTCCCATCCGTTATTGATTTTTCGCATGACCTGCCTCCGTAATGCCGTGCATGATGATGTCCATCAGCTCACGCAGCGCATCGCCATAGGAGATGCCGTCTCTTGTCAGCTGATCGGTTGATACAAATGATTCGATTGAAGCGGTAAACATCTGCTTGAGAATCGGGATTGAAACCCGGCGGATCCGCCTCTGCTTCATTCCTTCTTCCAGCAATGCGGTAACCGGTTCCCAGTTGTTTTCCAGGTGCGATACCAGGCATGCGTAAGCTTTCGGATATTTTTCATTCAGCTCGCTCAGCATGCGGAAATCAATCACCTGGTACTGGTCCGGCATCGCAATCATCGCCGTGCGGATTTTGTCGCATAAATCCATATCGCTTTCTAGAATTGCCCGCTTGTCTTTATGAATCTCTTCAAAGCCGGCATCCAGCATCGCGATCAATAGATCTTCTTTTGACGCAAATGCGCTGTAGATTGTTTTCTTTGAAATATGCAGTGCCTGGGCGACATCCTGCATTGTAAAGCGCAGTCCCATGTCCTGAAACTGCCGGATTGCTTCTTCAATGATCTGTCTTCCGGTATCCATAGGAAACCCATTTACCCTTTCCGGTTTCCATCGTAGCATACAATGTAAGCGCATTCAAGAACCAGTATGCAAATTCCGCTGCAATCATAAGAAAACTGCCCGGAAGGACCGATTCCTCCGGGCAGCGTATTCCTCTTTATTAAACCGGCAAGAAGACCTCGTCCATAGTTTTAAAACTTGGGCGGGGAT
>CAMVGT010000115.1 GCA_947167125.1 uncultured Erysipelotrichaceae bacterium | reverse complement strand
AAGCCGATTCCTTTAACAGCTGCAGGAACGGTTCCATCGATTCATACGGATAGGACAGAATGATGTCTTTCTTCTGGATCTGGGAAAACAGCTTTCTCGAATAGTTGAGGGATGGAGAAAGCTTGGGTTCATAGGAAGGATAAGTCATTTCCGCCTTCTGCTCATCACTCAAAAGAGAAGGAAGCGAATAGACATATTTGAGATTCTGCGGAGCGCTGCAGACAAAGACTTCACGGTTGGTGATACCGAGGTTGCTCATCAGATATTTTTTCAGATGATCGCTCGGCTTCTTTGAGCATGTCATCATTGTCACATTCATCTTGCGGCGTTCCTTGAGAACTCTTAACATCTTTCTTCTGTAATCAAGGATATCCGCGAAGACTTCATCATCCGCATCCACATAGGCAGAACGCGCGACATTGATCTTGAGAACTTCCGTGATTTCCGCATCCGGAAAAATTTCCGGCGCGTAGGCCTGGATCAGATCTTCCGTATGCACAAAGCGGATCTTCTTTTTATGCGGCAGGCTGATGATTGCCGGCAGTGTGGAAGGAACCGGGACAAAGGCAAAAACGGATTTCTTGCTGTATCTGAGAACGGCAGCGATATAGATGGTGCCGACCTGCAGGTTCGGGAACGGATGATGGGTGTCCACAATCTGCGGTGCCAGCAGCGGTGCGATCTGCCTGCGGAAATATTTGCGCAGGAATTTCTGTTCTTCCTTATCGCATTCATTGATGGAAAGATCTTCCACACCGCTCTTTGCAAGTCTCTTTTTCAGCTCTTCAAAGATCGTGTCTCTTTTTTTCAGCCCGCGCTTTGCGGCCGGATAAATCGCATTCATCTGTCCCTTGGGAGTCAGACCTGATTTATTGTCAACTTTGGTGACGGATGCTTTGTTCATATCGTAGAGGCTGCCGACTCTGACCATGAAGAATTCAGTCAGATTGGATGTATAGATTTCGACAAACTTCAGTCTTTCGATCACGGGAACGGTTTTGTCCTTTGCCTCGTTCAGACAGCGGTTGTCAAAATGGAGCCACGAAAGCTCGCGGTTCTGTGTATAGCCCTCTTTATATAAATCCTTGATCATAAAATGATGATCCCCCTTAAAAAGAAAAAACCCGCTTTCATTATAACCTTGCGCAGGTCGTTTCTATCCAGTCAATCCGTTATTTTTCTTCCATTGTTCAGTGCTTTTACAGCATCAAACTCAATTTTTGTGATATGGCAGTAGCCGAAAGGATGCTTATCGAGATATTTCTGGTGATATTCTTCCGCACTCCAGAAATTCATCAGCGGTTTCAATTCCACATAGAAGCGGTCATGTTTCTTCTTTTCTTCTTCAAACGCGTCCTCAATCACAGCCAGGTCTTCTTCATCCGTGTAATAGACACCGGTCTGATACTGACTGCCGATATCATTTCCCTGTCTGTTGCGAACAGTCGGATCAATGCACAGGAAGAATGCCTTCATGATTGTCGAAAGAGATACTTCATCCGGATCATATACAATTCTGACCGTTTCCCGATAGCCGGTATCGCCCCTGCATACATCTTCATATCTGGGATTGTCAATTGTGCCGTTGGCATAGCCGGTCCAGGTTTCCTTTACGCCATCCAGCATCCGGAATGCTTTTTCCGCTCCCCAGAAACACCCGCCTGCGCAATAGATTTCCTTCAGGCCCTTTTCAAGATTCCGCTGATCCGATGAACCGTGTGCTTTATGATATGCGTAAAAGATTTTCCCTTCTTTTTCTTCGGTCTGCTCAAAACCGTTATGGCGCAGAATGGCGCAGGAAGCTTCATTGTCCGCATACGAAGCCGCATTGACTGTTTCTATGCCTTCCTTTTCACACAGATAATGCGTCAGAACATAGACCGCATCTTTCGCATAGCCAAGATTCCGGTATTCCTTCAGTATCCGGTAGCCGATGGAAACACTCTTTCCATCATGATCATAGATCTCAATGATGCCTTTGAGTTTTCCATCATAAGCAGAAATAATGCCGAGAATATATTCACTTCCTTCTTTCCATGCCTTTGCGAAGGATTCAGTCATTTTCCCTGCTGTTTCTTCATCCAGACACTGATCAAATAAATTCTTCAGTTCATAGATATCTTTAAAATCCGGTCTTCTCAATATGATCCTGTCCCTTTGGATCAGAGGATATTCATCTTTGAATAACGCCATCATTTTTTCTCCTGTTATGCAGTCTAATTATACAGATTTGCTCAAAAAGGGTATCAGATATGCAATATCGCATCCGCGCAAAAAAGACCATGCAGTGCATGATCTTAATTGAGTTTCCATGAATCTGAAAGACTGTTTTCCGGTTATTTGCCGAAGCGTTCCATCAGACGCGCCATTGCGTCATCCATGGTAACTTCCTTCTTCTTCGGCTTTTCGTCTTTTCTGTTATTGTTTCTGTTCTTTGCGCTCTTGCGGTGCTTGTAGGCAGCATCTCTCTGCTGCAGCTGCTCAAGCGGCAGCATGCTCAGAGATACTCTTCCTCTTTCCTCATCGATTTCATAAACCCATACATCGATGATGTCGCCGACGGATACCAGTTCAGTCGGAACGACATTTCTGCGCATGGACATTCTGGATGTATGAACCAGACCGTCTTCGTGAAGACCGATATCGACAAACGCGCCGAAGTCGACGACGTTGCGGACGGTTCCGCTCAGCTTGTCACCGATATGGAGATCGCTGATTTCCAGTACATCGCTTCTGAGCAGTGCGGTCTCAAACTGATCGCGGTAGTCGCGCAGCGGCTGACGGATGGAATCCTCGATGTCTTTGAGGGTATAGGAATCAATGCCGAGGTCCTTTACCTTTTCCTCAGGGAATGCGGCGTCGGACTGACCGAGCTGGGTAATGCCGCAGGCTGCCATCAGGGCACGGGCTGCTTCATAGCTTTCCGGATGGATGGAAGTCTGATCAAGCGGTTCATCGCCATCCGTGATTCTTAAGAAGCCGGCGCACTGTGTGTAAGCCTTGGGGCCGAGTTTCTTGACGCTTAACAGCTGTGTTCTGTTTGTGAATCTGCCGTTTTCATTGCGGTAGTTGACAATTTCCTTGGCAACCGCGCTGTTGAGGCCGGAAATGTGGGTCAGCAGTTCCTGGGAAGCGGTATTGAGGTCTGCGCCGGTGCGGTTGACACACTTCATGACTGCTTCATCAAGACGTTCGCTGAGCGCCTTCTGGGGAAGGTCATGCTGGTACTGGCCGACACCGATGGACTTCGGATCGATCTTGATCAGTTCGGCAAGCGGGTCAAGCAGTCTTCTGCCGATGGAAACAGCAGATCTTTCTTCAACCGCAAGATCCGGGAATTCGGCTCTCGCCGCTTCCTGCGCGCTCCATACCGAAGCGCCTGCTTCGGAAACGATCGCGTATTCCGTATTCAGGCTGTTTTCGCGGATGACTTCCGCAACCAGCTTTTCGCTTTCACGGGACGCTGTGCCGTTGCCGATGGCGACAATCTGCACGCCGTATTTCTGAATCAGTCTTAACAGTGCCTTTTTGGACTGCTCGATGTCTCCGCCCTTCTTGGAGAACGGATAGATCTTTTCGACTGTCAGCATCTTTCCGGTTTCATCGATAACCGCGAGCTTGCAGCCGTTGTAATAGCCCGGGTCAAAACCGAGAACGGTTCTGCCCTTGAGCGGCGCCTGCAGCAGGAGCTTCTCGAGGTTTGTGGAGAAGATTTCAATCGACTTTGTATGCGCTCTGTCGGAAAGTTCCGAACGGATTTCTCTTTCGATGGACGGGAACAGCAGTCTTGTGCATCCGTCATCCGCAGCCAGCTTCAGTTCGTTTTCAACAACTGTGGACTGCTGATGCGTCAGGTTATTGAGTGCTTTTTCCTTGAGGCCTTCTTCATCAAAGACGAAGTTTACGGTAATGACCTTTGCCTTTTCCGCACGGTCGATTGCCATGATTCTGTGATCGGCGAGCGTGGAGATCTTCTCGCTGTAATCATAGTAATTCTGATAGACCTTCTTTTCGTCTTCCGCGTCCTTCTTGATCTTTGTCTCAATGACGCCGGCCTTCATGATGGTGTCCTTGAATGCCCATCTCTGCTTGGGATTGTCGGAAACGACTTCGGCGATGATATCCATCGCGCCCTGAATCGCGTCCTTGACATTCTTCACTTCATCATTGATGTACTTCATCGCTTCTTCCACCAGATTGCCTTCAGTCGGAAGCGCGAGCATCCAGTCGGCAAGCGGCTGCAGGCCGTTCTTGATCGCGGTTGCGGCTCTTGTCTTTTTCTTCTGGGCATAAGGACGGTAAATGTCCTCAACCTGGGAGAGCTTTGTGCATTCTTCAATGCTCTTTTTGATTTCATCGGTGAGCTTGCCCTGTTCGCTGATCAGCTTGAGAACATTCTCTTTTCTTTCCGCCAGCTTGAGCTGGTAGTCATACTGCTTCTGGATGAAGAGAATCTGCTCTTCATCGAGTCCGTGTGTCTGCTCCTTGCGGTAGCGGGCAATAAACGGAACGGTATTGCCTTCTTCAAGAAGGGAGAGTGTATTCTGCACCTGGCTGAGCGATACCTTCAGTTCAGCTGCTATGGATTTGATAATTTCTTCGTTCATTAGTGAACGCAGGAGACCCCGTCCATAATCTCTGATTTGGGCGGGGAGGAATGCGTTCCTGCTTTTTTCTCCTCGTATATTGCATTCCTTATACTGTTATCCATCCGCCTGTAAAGC
>CAMVGT010000114.1 GCA_947167125.1 uncultured Erysipelotrichaceae bacterium | reverse complement strand
TCTTCTGCAGGCTGACTATGCCATCCGCAAAAGAATGGAAACCGTGATTGCATATGGCGATGACAGAGTCGCAAAGCGCATCCGGAAAGAAATGGAAGGACTTGTTCCGCAGGATCTGAAACCGGTAAAAACAGCACACTTTCCGTCTGTCGGATCTCTGCTTGCCGGCAACTTCCACATTTCCCGCAGATTTGAAATGAAAATCAAAAAGCTGAAAAGCGGAAATATATCACTGACATTCCGGATCATTCCCCGCGGGCAGGAAGAGGAAGATATTCTGCTGACTGTTCCTGAAGCTGATCTCTGCACACATGTAAAAAGCGTGACCGTGACACTCAAGGATATCGAACGGTTTGAAACAGCCTATAACAGTGAATACATCATATTTGATGATATTGAAAGTAACATCCTCTTTGAATACGGACAGCCGGTCGCGATTGCGGAAGGGGATTTTATACTGAAGATCACTGACCGGATGCTGGAAGATCACTGATCACAGACAGCATATGAAGAGCTCAGAGCTTTCCGTGAAAACGGAAGGCTTTTTTGTCTGCTCAAAACATGAGAAGGATGTCTCTTTCCCTGAACAGCTTCCGCTATAATAAAAACAGCGGAACATGCATCATAAATGCATGCATGAGGTGAATCATGGAAATAAAAATTGCTTATCAGCGCGATGGACTGATCATCCGCGGCCACGCCTATGGCGCAAACAGAAAAGGCATGCATGCCGTCATTCTGAGCCATGGGTTTCTCGCAAATGAAAAGATGTGCACACAATACGCGAAGGTTCTTGCGGACCTCGGATTTCTTGCGGTGACATTTGATTTCTGCGGCGGCGGAATCAAATGCAGCAGCGACGGGCGAACGCAGGATATGACAGTTCTCAGCGAAAAGGAAGATCTGAAGGCGGTGATCAAAGGTGTCAGAGAACAGTTTCTGCCGGCTGATATCTCACTTATGGGATGTTCGCAGGGCGGATTTGTGTCGGGCTTATTGGCAAAGGAACTGGGCAGTCAGCAGATCAAACAGCTGATCATGTTCTATCCGGCTGTCTGCATTCCTGATGACGCAAGGAAAGGGAAAATGATGGTTTATCAATTCGATCCGGAAAACATTCCGGACATGCTTGGCCGTTTCCCGATGAAGCTGGGCAGAAATTATGCAAAAACGGTGATTGATATGGATCCGTTTGAAGAAATGAAAGGATATGAAGGACCGGTGCTGCTTGTTCATGGAACAGATGACCGGATTGTCGATATCAGCTATGGACGCAGACTGAAGGAAATTTATCCGGATATCCGCTATCAAGAGATCGAAGGGGCGGATCATGGTTTCAGAGGAAAAGATGATGAACTGGCATGTTCATATATCGCTGAATTTATGAAACCGCTGCTTCTGGATTAGGAAAGAGGTTTGCAATATGGCACATACAGTCATTGTGACAGGAAAGCATACAGCAGAAACAAAACAGAAGTTTTTATCTCTGCCGGACGCGGAAATCATTTTTGCGGAAAAGATTGATGAAATCGCAGAAGAAGATCTTCAGGAAGCGGAAATGTTTATCGGTCCGATCACAAAAGAACTATGTGCCACGATGCCGAAGCTGCGTTTTGTTCAGCTTTACAGTGCCGGTGCATCGAATTACGGATGGCTGGATGATTCCATCATTCTTGCCAATGCCTATGGCGCCTATGGCGATTCGATTGCCGAACATATGTTAACCGTTACACTTATGGCAATGAAGCGCATGCCGGAATATCTGGAAATGCAGAAGGAGCAGGGATGGAATCTTCTGCATGATATTTCACGTTTTGAAGGTTCAAAGATCCTTTCCGTAGGCATGGGTGCGATCGGCACAGCCTATCTGAAAAAAGCAGAAGCACTGGGAGCGGAATGCTATGGCGTCAGAAGAACACTTCATGATCAGCCGGACTTTGTTAAGAAGCTTGTGACAATGGAACATATGGATGAACTGCTTCCAAAGATGGATGTCATCGCATTAAGTCTTCCGGGAACGGCGGAAGTCAAAGGCATGTTTGATGAAAGAAGACTGCGTCTGTTAAAGAAGACTGCGATCATTTTCAATGTCGGCAGGGGCAATTCCATCGTTACCGGTGATCTGATCAAAGTCATGAAGGAAGGACATCTGAAAGCCGCATGCCTGGATGTCATGGATCCGGAACCTCTTCCTGCAGATCATCCTTTATGGAATACGCCGCGTGTTTATATCACACCGCATATTTCCGGCGGATACCGTGCAGGCGTCAATTATGAAAGAGTCGTGGATACGGCAGTAAAGAATCTGAGACTGGTGCTGGAAGGAAAACCGCCTGTGCACATTGTGGACAGGAAACTTGGATATTGAGAGGCCGCTCAAAAAACAGAACGGATTCAGAATACAGTTGATTTTCCGGATCATGCAGGACGTAAAACCTCCTGCATTTTTTGTTAACTGAAGAAACAGACAGCAGGAAAGCTGCTGATCAGTTAGAAGTTTGCCAATCTGAAAAAAGCTGATTATACTGAACAGGCTTGTGTTTAAAATCAACTGTATCCGCCGGTGTGCTGCGGCATATGAAACAACTGAAAGGACTGCCCATTATGAAGAATTATCAGAGGACAAAGACTGCATGTTATCTCGGATTTGTCACCCAGGCGATTTCAGCCAACTTTGCGCCATTGCTGTTTATGACATTTTCGAGAACCTATGGCATCACATATGCGGATCTTGCCCTGATTCCGCTGACATTTTATATTACCCAGCTGCTGGTTGATTTCTTCTGCGCAAAGTTTGTTGACAGAATCGGCTACCGCAAAAGCATTGTCATTTCCCAGGCTGCTTCAGGGGCCGGACTTGCCATGCTGGGGTTTGTGCCGGATCTGTTTTCCAGACCATTCACCGGTATTCTGCTGTGTGTCATCATCTATGCAGTCGGCAGCGGATTGATTGAAGTACTCTGCTCTCCGATCATTGAAGCCTGTCCGTTTGAAAACAAAGAAAGCATGATGAGCCTTCTGCATTCCTTCTATTGCTGGGGTGCGGTCGGAACCATTCTGCTGTCCACATTGTTCTTCATGATTTTCACAACCGCGCAATGGCGGATTCTGGCAATGCTCTGGTCGGTGATCCCGTTCTGCAATATTTATAATTTTGCCGTCTGTCCGATTGAACCGATTGTCGCGGATGGCGGCAGCATGTCCATTCATGAACTGTTCAGAACAGGTCTGTTCTGGCTTTTATGCATACTGATGATTTCTGCCGGTGCGTCTGAAATCTCCATGGCGCAATGGGCATCGGCATTTGCGGAGTCTTCTCTCGGTGTCTCCAAAGCGGCAGGGGATCTGCTTGGTCCATGCGGGTTTGCGGTCTTTATGGGAATCAGCCGTGTGATATACGGAAGATATGGAGAAAAAACAGATCTTTCCAATTTCATGATCGCTTCCGGAATTCTGTGTCTTAGCGCCTATCTTCTTGCGGCGCTTGCGGAACTTCCCATCCTGGGATTGATCGGCTGTATGCTGTGCGGATTTTCAGTCGGCATCATGTGGCCGGGTTCCATCAGTATTTCTTCCCGGCAGCTGCCAAGAGGCGGAACAGCTCTGTTTGCGTTTCTGGCACTGGCAGGGGATTTCGGCGGTGCGCAGGGACCGGCTGTGGTCGGATGGGTTTCCCAGTTTCTCGGCGGCAATATCCGGGACGGCATTCTTGCCGGCAGTGTTTTTCCGGTGCTTCTGGTCATCTGTGTCATCATTCTGAAAAGAAAAGCAGGCAGACAGTCATAAACAGCATTCATGATCCGGTGAATGCTGTTTCTTTGCAATCTAGGAACTGACTGATCTGCATGTTTCCATATATAATCGGATTATGAAGTACACATTGTGAGGTGCTGCTATGTTTGAAGCATTTTTTGAAAAGATCAAAGAAGAGGGGATTGTTCTGAATTATCTGCAGGTGTTTCAGAATGATGAAATGCTGGCGGATTACAGCCGTCTGGATTCAAAGACAAGGCTGAACACATGGTCCTTATGCAAAAGCATTGTTTCCTGCGGAATCGGCATTGCCATTGATGAAGGATATCTTTCCCTGGATGAGAAGCTGATTGACTCCTTCCCGGAATATTACAAGGATGATCTTTCGCTTTCTTTGAAAAGCCTGACACTGAAAGATATGTTAACAATGACTGCCGGCATGGAACATGCCATGTTCTTCGGCGATGATCCTGAACGCTATCAGACCGAAGACTGGGTTTCCTATTTCTTTGCGCAGAACTTTCCGTATGAAAATGGCGAACGCTTTCTTTACAGCAACTTCAATACCTACATGGCAGCGGTTCTTGCCGAAAGGAAAACAGGACGGGATTTTCTGGATTATATGAAAGAAAAATTCTTTGAACCGCTTGGAATCAGAAGCGCTGACTGGACCAGATGCCCCAAAGGACATATCCATGCGGCAAATGGTCTGTATCTGACCATAGATGAAATCAGCGCGTTTGGAAAAATGCTGGTGAATCATGGAATGTACAACGGAAAGCAGGTTGTACCGGAACATTATCTGGCAGATGCTGTACGCAATCATGTCCCTGAAGGAGGCGGACCTGCCTATGGATATCAGTTCTGGCTGAGACCTGAAGCACATGCATTTTATGCATCGGGAAAATTCGGTCAGTACTGCATCGTTATTCCGGAAAAAAACGGAGTCATTGCGTCCATGGCTCTGGATTCAAAGGATTATCTTGACCTCATCATGAGTGAAATCGCAGATCAGCTTTGAACAGACGGAGTCAATCACCCCGCCTAAGTTCTAACGGACTATAGGCGAGGCTTGTAAGCAGGAAAGAGTTA
>CAMVGT010000113.1 GCA_947167125.1 uncultured Erysipelotrichaceae bacterium | reverse complement strand
GTCCGTCTGAAATCCGTTATCTTTGCTTAATCAGCTTCTTAACAATTCACATATCAGAGATTTCTTCGAAAGAGGAAATCTTTTTTTCTGCAGGGAATCATGAACGGTCTGTCTTTGAGATAAAGAATCACGCTGCAGATCAACAGCAGCTTTTCTTTCATATGAATGAATCCTGCTACATACACAGAACATCCCGTCCATAAGCCTATTTTTGAGCAGACCGCAGCAGGTCTTCTTCTGCTTTTTTGTTTTCACATAATTTTTATGAATCTTTCACATGCTGAAGCTTTCTTCTGATTCTGAAAACAAATACCATAAAACCATAAATCCTGCAGTCATTCTGATTCCTGAAAAATCTCTGTTCATTTTGAAACGGAATGATCCACACAAAATACAATGCATGCATATCAAAATGGATATGACTGTCTTTCCGGTCTCAAAGACCGGTTATGTGAAGATATGACAAATGTCATATTTTTTGCCGGTGCGGCTCAAACTTCTCTGAACGCATGATTCAGCATATTAAAATATTGATACATTATGAAGCTTACAGATTTAAACAAAAAGACAGGCAGAATCTGCCTGATATTGATTCCGCTGCTGATTCTGCTTGCGGCAGTTGACGCGCTGATTCTCAGCAGTGAAGACATTTCCCGTGCTCAGGTGGAAAAGCAGCATGTTTTCGGCGCGACCTACATGACAATGAACAATCCTTATTACAAGGTTGTGGACAGCCAGCTGAGAGCCATCCTGGAAGAAAACGGCGATGTGCTTCTGACAAGGGACGGCACAATGAACCAGCAGAGACAGAATGAGGAAATCAAGGAGCTCATCGAATCCGGAGCAGAAGTGATTTTCATTGCCTGTGTGGATTGGGACCAGGTGGAAGAGGGAATCCGCTATGCCAACCAGGCAGGTGTTCCTGTCATCGCAATTGATACGGAAGTGAAGAATTCGGATCTTGTGACATGTTCCGTTGTTTCCAACAATTACCATGCCGGTGTGCTTTGCGCCGAGCATCTGCTGGCAAACCGCACCGGTGCCGATATCCTTCTGCTTGAACACATCACGGCAATTTCGGGACGGCAGAGAATCAAAGGATTTACCGATACGCTGGCTTCGCATCCTGAATTCAGGATTGTCGGATCCGGGGAATCGGATGGTCAGATTGAAAATGCGATGCCGGTCATGACGGATCTGCTGAAGGAACATCCGGAAGCGGATGTGGTGATGGCACTCAATGATCCCACCGCATTCGGTGCGATGGCGGCCATTGAAGGCGCCGGTCTTTCCGGAGAGATCCTTGTCTACAGTGTTGACGGCTCACCGGAAGCCAAGACCATGGTCGCGGAACAGATGATGACCGCCACCTGCGCACAGTTTCCCGGCAGCCTTGCGTCAGAAGCAGCCAAGGCAGCCTATGAAATCCTGAATGGCAATGAAGTGGAAAAGGAAATCATCATTCCGGTTGAATTGGTTACGGAAGAAAATGTTGATCGTTTCGGCATTTCGGGGTGGCAGTGATGAACAATGACCGCAATCTGAATCTGACAGTCCTTCACATGTATTACCTGAACTTTGTGATTGTTGTTTTCTACAGCCTTGTTTCAAACGCCACCGCTTTCCGCATTGCACGCCATTTCCAGGCATATGAATTTCTTTCGGAAGCAGGCGTGATCCCCAATCATCCCTGGCGGATGCCGGTGCAGACAATCCTTCTGTTTGCCGCACTGCTCAGTGTCAGCGTGACCAAGAACGTGATCCGCCATGATTCTCCGGTTGTCCGTTTCTGCTTTATCCTTGCAGAGATCATTCTCTGCATCGGAATCATAGAAGGTCTGAATTTCTATTACAGCGGCATTGCACTGGTTGTGCTGGCAGATCTTGTCAATTATATGGAGAACAACGGCAGAAGGATCATCCTGATGATTGTTCTGGCTTCTGTCTATGTCATCGGCAGATATGACATCATTCCTTTGGCGGCTGACAGAATCGCATTTGCGTCCTGGCTGAGCTATTACAGCCAGCCCATCAGAACTTCCATCTCACTGATGGAAAGCATTCTCGTTTCAGCCAATATCATCTTGTTTGTGTATTACATGGTCATGCTGTTTACATCCCAGAAGGCGGAGAATGAAAGGATTGTCAGTCTGAATGAGCAGCTGAAGGAAGCCAACCGGAAACTGCGTGAATTCGCCCTTGAACTGGAAAGAATGGCTGAAATCCGTGAGCGCAACCGTCTTGCCAGAGAGATCCACGATACGCTTGGCCATACATTGACCGGCATCATCATGGGATCCGAGGCATCCCTCGCGCTGTTTGAAGCCAGTCCGGAAGAATCCAAAAAGCGGATTGAAGCTGTCACAAGAAGCGCAAGAGACGGTCTTAACGATGTCCGTGCTTCCATCAAGGCACTTCGTCCTGATTCGCTTCAGAAACAGGGACTGGAAATGACCCTGCGGGAGATGATTGCCAAATTCCAGAAAACAACAAATGTGGCAGTCATCTATGAACAGTTTGCCGGAAAGCTGGAGTTTGCGGTGGATGAAGAAGATACGCTTTACCGCATCATCCAGGAATGCATGACCAATGCCGTACGACACGGACACGCGGATGTGATCCAGATCTGTATCCGCCGTCATGACGATATCCTGACGGTGGATATCCGCGACAACGGAAGCGGATGTGAGACCGTTACCGAAGGATTCGGCTTGCGCCATATGCAGGAAAGGCTCGATCTGCTCAGCGGATCGCTTACCTACGGCAACCGTGCCGATGACCCGAATGACGGTAAAAAAGGATTCTATGTGATTGCGTCTCTGCCGGTGCGCAGAAGACAGCAGGAGGAATAAAATGACCAGAATTTTAATTGTTGATGATCAGGAACTGTTCAGGGATTCTCTTTCCATCATCATGAAATCATCTGAAAATATAGAAGTGACCGGCGCTGTGTCCAGCGTGGATGAAGCACTTGCCAGCATTCAGGAGACAGTACCGGATGCAGTATTAATGGACATCCGCATGCCGGGCAAGGACGGGGTTGAAGGAACCAGACTCATCAAAAACAGATATCCCGATGTCAAAGTGATTGTGCTGACAACCTTTGATGACGATGAATATGTATACGGCGCTCTCAAATACGGTGCTTCCGGATATTTACTCAAAGGCTGCTCAAAGGCGGAACTGATGGAGGCAATCCATCTTGCCTTAAGCGGAGGCGCGATGATCAATCCGGAAATTGCGACCAAGGTCATCCGCCAGTTTTCAGAAATGGCGAGAAGAGAAGATATCATCCAGGTCTCCGATGATCTGGCAGGTCAGCTCAATGAGAGTGAAATCAAAATCATCCAGGCTGTCGGCCGCGGACTTTCCAACCGTGAAATCAGTTCAACGCTGTATCTTTCGGAAGGAACGGTGCGCAATTATATCAGTTCCATTCTGATGAAGCTTGAACTGCGCGACCGCACGCAGCTGGCAATCTGGGCAGTGCAGAAAGGAATGGCTGACTGATGAGCCAGCGTGAAAAGCTGCTGTCAAAACTGATCCTTATCATCTCTGTTTTCATCATGCTTGCCGGCTCTGTATGGCTGAATTATTCTTCTGCAGACTATGTCCTGAAGATCGGTGTCTATTCCGGCAGCTACTGGGGCACACCCAACAGCGATTCCTACCGGATTCTCGATCAGGCTGCTGCCCGCTTTGAAGAGCTCCATCCCAACATCACGGTTGAATATGTCAGCGGCATTGTGTCGGATGAATATTCCGAATGGCTTGCGGAACAGATTCTCAAGGGAACCGAACCGGATCTGTATTTTGTACTGCCGGAAGATTTCAGTCTGCTGGCTTCCGCCGGAGCGCTTGCGGATCTTTCGGATATGATCAAAGCGGACAGTCAGTTTGATCCGGACAGCTATTATGCCCCATGCCTTGAAGCAGGAAGATACAACGGCATCCAGTATGCGCTTCCCCAGGAAAGCGTTCCGACCATCATGTTTGTAAACAAGACACTGCTGGCAGAAAAGGGGATCGATTTCCCTGATAGCAGCTGGACATGGGATGATTTCTATGACATCTGTCAGAAGGTGACAGATGTGGAGAATCATATCTATGGCGTCTATGGATATACATGGCTCAATGCATTGTATTCCAACGGATTCTCCCTGTTTTCTGAAGACAGCAGCCAGTGCCGTCTTCTTGATCACCATGTGCTTGAAGCGATCCGCTTTGCCCGCAGGATTACCGAACTCAATCAGGGCTATACAGTGACTGCCAGAGACTTTGATATCGGCAATGTTGCATTCCGTCCGTTCCTTTATTCCGAATACAGAGGCTATCAGCCGTATCCATGGCGTGTAAAGGTCTATACCGGGTTTGAATGGGATGGGATCCCGATGCCGGCAGGCGAGTGGGGCGGAAATTATTCCGAGCTGCATACGATGCTGCTGGGCGTCAGTGCCCGCACCAGACACAGCGAAGCTGCCTGGGAATTTGCGAAAATGCTGAGCTCGGATACTGAGCTGCAGCAGGACATGATGCGCGATTCCTCCGGCATTTCACCGCTTAAAGCGGTGGCGGAGTCGCCGGAAACCGTTGCCTTTATGAAGGAGAACATTCCCGGCGGTATTATCTTCGATAAAGAATCGATTCATGAAATCATGTCATCGGCAGTCTCCATTCCGTATTTTTCCAAATACGAACAGGCGATGACAATGGCGGATACAGCGGTTTCGGAAATGATCGCCGGCGGTCCGGTAAACGAGGATGAACTGCTCAGAATCCAGCGCGAGATCAACCTTTTCCTCAAAAAATAAGATGCGTTCCAAAGCCTGTCCGGGTTCCACCGGACGGGCTTTTTCCTTTATGGGAAAAGGCGCTCCAAATTTAGGTGGGGGTCGCTGAAATTTGAATCCAAGATAACTCG
>CAMVGT010000112.1 GCA_947167125.1 uncultured Erysipelotrichaceae bacterium | reverse complement strand
AGAACAACCGTATAGCCGATGTGCTTTGCGGCTTCCTTTGCTTCTTCAAGGCTGTATGTGATTTCAGAAGGAATGACCGGTTCGCCGATCTTCTGGCACATTTCCTTGAACATCTGTCGGTCTTCTGCTCTTTCAATACTTTCGCGCGGTGTTCCGAGAAGCTCCACGCCGCATTCTTTCAGGATGCCCTTCTTGTCGAGCTGAACCGCAAGGTTGAGGCCGGTCTGACCGCCGATGCCCGGGACAATTGCGTCCGGTCTTTCATAGCGGAGAATCTTGGCGATGTATTCCAGAGTCAGCGGTTCCATATAAACTTTGTCCGCCATCTGGGTGTCGGTCATAATGGTTGCCGGGTTGGAATTGCAGAGAATGACTTCATAGCCCTCTTCCCGCAATGCGATGCAGGCCTGTGTTCCGGCGTAGTCAAATTCCGCTGCCTGACCGATGATGATCGGTCCGGATCCGATGATCAGAACCTTTTTAATGTCTGTCCTTTTTGCCATGTTCGTTTTCCTCCTGATTCACAGTGTTCAAAATGGCTCAGTGTCAGCCTGTTAGCTTCGGTGATGCAGAATACCTTCTTCAAAAAAAACCGGTTTCTAAATGATAAACATTGAGAAACCGGCGTTATTCTCACTGGGGGAAACATATTCGATTGATCTTTTAACAACCTTCATAAGCTCTCCTGTCTTTCATCATTCAGGCTTATGCCTTCATGACTGCGATAAAGTTATCATTTTCATATAGCCTTGTCAACGAAATGTTTTTCATAAAACGATGAAAATAAAATGAAAAAAACTGTTCCGCTGCCGGTAAGGTTGGCTGTTAACGCAAAACGGATATAATAGGAATGTTTGAATAAAGGAGCAGCTATGATTCTCGATCAGATTGATAAAGATATACTGTCGCTTGGAAAGCAGGCAGATGAAGAACTGAAAGATATTTATGAAAAAATCGATGCCGTCTGTATGACCAATTCCGACCGCATCCTCTCCGCTTTTATCCGCAACAATGTTTCCTATACCGATTTCGCGGATATCAACGGATACGGCAATTATGATACCGGCAGAGAAAAGCTTGAAAAGATTTTTGCGGAAGTGCTGGGATGCGAAGACTCCCTGGTGCGTCCGCACATCATGAGCGGCACCAATGCCCTCTGGCTGGCATTTTCCTCCATGTTAAAACACGGAGATACAATGATCTCCCTGACCGGAACACCCTATGATTCCCTGCAGGAAATGATCGGCCTTTACGGCGATTCCAGTCAGTCCTTAAAGGCAAACGGCGTGAAATATGAACAGATTGATCTGGTAAACAACACATTTGATGAAGACGCGGTCATTGAGCGTCTGAAGAAAAAAGATGTCAAGCTTGCGGAAATCCAGAGATCGAGAGGCTATTCCTCCCGGAAATCCCTTACCATCGCTGAGATTGAGCATCTGATTCAGCGGATCCGCGAAGTCAATCAGGATGTCATCATCATGGTCGACAACTGCTATGGCGAACTGGTGGAAGACAGAGAACCCGGACATGCTGGAGCGGATCTTGTCGTCGGTTCCCTCATGAAAAACCTCGGCGGCGGCATCGCGGCAACCGGCGGCTATATTGCCGGCAGAAAAGATCTGATCGCAATGACTGCCGACAGACTCACCGCTCCGGGTTTAGGCAAGGAACAGGGTGCCAATTTCAATCTGAACAATTCCTTCTTCAAAGGTCTGTTCATGGCTCCCCAGGCTGTCCGTTCCGCTTTGAAAACAGCTGTCTTCTCCTCATGGATGATGGAAAAGCTCGGCTACCGTAATGTATCCCCGCGCTTTGATGAAAAGCGCACCGATATCATCCAGACAGTTGAACTCGGTGACAAAGACAGTCTTGTCGCATTCACCCAGGGCATTCAGGAATCCTCCCCCATTGACGCGTTTGTCCATGTCATGCCGGCTCCGATGCCCGGATATCCCTTTGATGAAGTGATGGCCTGCGGTGCCTTCACACAGGGAAGCACAATCGAACTGAGTGCCGACGCGCCGGTCATTCCGCCGTATACGCTTTATATGCAGGGCGGTCTTTCCCCGGAATACGGAAAGCTATCGATCATGCTCGCCCTTACCAAAATCCGCAATCAATAAGCTTTGCAGGAGTTTCTGATCCGGGAACTCCTTTTTTCGTACGCAATAAAAAAACATGACCGAAGCCATGTTTTATACACTTCCCATCTGACCGCCGTCAATCCGGATGACACTGTTGTTGATATAGGATCCTTCTTCCCCGATCAGAAACTTCACCAGCGAAGCGACTTCTTCCGGTTTTCCATAGCGCTTGAGAAGAATCTTTTCGGTTTCCGATTTCAGGAATTCCTCATCATAGCCTTCCAGTTCCTTTTCGGTTCCGATGAATCCCGGCGCAACCGCATTGACTGTGACATACGGCGAAAGCTGTACGGCAAGATTGTGGGTCAGCGAAATCAAAGCCGCCTTTGACGCGTCATAATCAAAGCACATCGGATAATAGGTATTGATGCCGTTGGTGGAAGCGATATTGACAATCCTGCCGTATTCCCTTTCGATCATTCCTCTGGAAACACGCTTTGCGCAGTTATATGCCCCTACCACATTGACATCGAGCACCCTGCGGAATTCATCTGCCGTTTTCAGGGAAAAGAGATTGGGCAGATCAATTGCCGCGTTGTTGATCAGAATATCGACAGGTCCGAGTGTCTCTTCGATTTTCTGAATCATCGCATCAGTTTCATCTTCTCTGGAAACATCCGCCTGAAAAGCTTCGCAGGATATTCCGTATGTCTTTTTCAGCTCATCTCTTAATCGTTCTGCCGCTTCTTTGGAATGGCAGTAATTAAGCGCGATCGCATAGCCTTCCTGCGCAAGTCTTTGGGCAATTGCTGAACCGATGCCGCCGGCAGCGCCGGTAATGAGTACTGTTCTTTTTTCCATGTGAGAAAAAAAGGGCCTGAATCAAGCCCTTCCTGAGTATTTGCCGTCGGCAGTGCTGACCGCGATCATCTCACCCTGTTCAATGAACTGCGGAACTCTGAGTGTCAGGCCCGTATCCGTAGTTGCGTCCTTTGTCTGGGTGGACGGTGCGCCTTTGATTGCCGGTGATGTTTCAACAACTTCGAGGTTGACAGTTGCCGGAACGCTGACAGTCAGAACCGCGCCTTCGAACATGATCAGTGTCACTTCGAGGTTATCGACAATATAATACTTGTTGTCGCCGATCTGGTCAGCAGTCAGCTCATAAGTCTCATATGTGTCCATATCCATGAATGTGTAAACATTGTCAACGCTGTAAGAGAAGTTGACAATCTTCTTTTCGATCGCAGCTGCTTCAAACTTTGTGGATGCGTTGAAGTTTCTTTCCTGTGTGGAACCTGTCTTGAGGTTCTTCATCTTTGTCTTCAGGATCGCAGCGCCTTTGCCCGGCTTTACATGCTGGAAGTCCAGAACCTGCCAGGGATCGCCGTCTACAATAAT
The DNA here is from genome assembly GCA_947167125.1 of uncultured Erysipelotrichaceae bacterium. Taxonomy (GTDB): domain Bacteria; phylum Bacillota_I; class Bacilli_A; order Erysipelotrichales; family Erysipelotrichaceae; genus Bulleidia. Next base: position 1,615 of record CAMVGT010000112.1, on the reverse strand, counting down.
CGTTAATCCTGTTTTAAAATCGCCTGCTTCAATAGCCATAATTTTCTCCTTTTTTTTATGCCCCGCTATATTCTAGCAAATAATGGGTGTATGAATCAATTTCAATCTTCAGAACAGTGTCTTTTCCTGAATGCCGTGTTCCTTGATGTATTTGCTCCACTTGATGTAGCCGTATGTTGTGTTTGTGAAATATCCGAGCTTGAGTACAAGAAGCACATACTGGCCGGCAAGAATGTTCATGATTGCCTCCAGGAATGCACAGATATACCATGCGATCCACTGCTCTCTTAAGCGGAAGAGAATGAACAGACCGTTGGCAATGCCGACTGCGGATGCGCATGCGTCCAGATAGATGATCACCAGTTCAAGATTGCGGTTGCCGCCGAAGAAATCCGTTTTGATATCCAGACCGGAAAGCAGCCATCCGACAACAACTGTCCATACCGCAATACCGGCAATGACAAGCACTTCCTGATAGCCGGTGAGTTTGCGGACAACCGTCAGCTCATCTTCCTCCTCATCCTTATGGCGGGACCAGTTGATGAAGCTGATGATGTCAATCGGCAGCCAGAAGATCAGTGTGACCGCCATTGTCGCAAAGCGGTACATCAGTACCAGCGAGATCAGAATCTCGGTAATCTCGACTGCGACCGACACAATGAAGTTCCAGCGTGACTGTTTGGAAATCAGCAGCTCGCAGAGAATATTCAGCAATGTATCAAGCAGATACAGCAGCATGATCACAATCCCGTTGACGCCGTTTGCGCTTTCCTCCGGGAAAATGACCGATACAATTGTCGCCAGAACCATGATCGACAGGAACCATGATTTTTCGTATGTCGTGAAGAATTTGCCGAAAAACAGCATGATCGCCACGGATACCGCAAGAATCGCCAGGGAGCTTGCGACATTGAATACCGGCATCATCGCGTCTGCCGCGACCTGACGGTATGTGGCTCTGACTTCATCGGGCAGCGGATCGGCATGGTCGAAGAACAGATCCGTACCGTTTTCGCTGGTATACTGATAAGCAGTGATTGTCTCATCTTCCAGTTCCGTATAATCCTCATAGGGATAGGATGTGATCATCCTGTTTTCCCCGTCTGACCAGATGACATCGCACACCGTACTGTCTTCGTCATAGTCTTCTTCATCGCTCAGTCTTTCCATTTCAAGTTCCTTCACGAACTGAAGATTCCCCGGATCGCCTGAAATTCTGATGGTTCCGGTGATAAAAGCAGCAAAGGAGCCAAGCAGCAGTGCAATCAGGACGATGATTTCAGTCAGCCTGACTTTCCTGTTCGGTTCCATATAAGCAGTCATTTTTGAATGCATAAACCCCCTTCTTTCAATCGCGATGAATAATATACCATATTCAGCCGGTTCATCACAGGAAAAAGAGCCGCCGCATGATGCGGCAGCTCTCCTGTTAACGTTTAACTGAGATTGATTCAGTTAAGTTATTTGGAATATCTGTACAGGAAGGTAACGATGTGTTCTCTGAGGCATTCAAGCTTCGGTCCGAATCCGCCGGCGTGCTCGCCTGTGCTGTATCCGTTGGCGATCTTGTTTTCACTTGCCCATACACATGCGTTGTAGTAGTAGTCGGAAGCCT
>CAMVGT010000111.1 GCA_947167125.1 uncultured Erysipelotrichaceae bacterium | reverse complement strand
TTGAACTGTGCTAACCCACCAGTCAGCAGATTCAATTTTACACGAGGTACTTTTTCTTTCAGCCTCCTTATTACTCAGGTTCGTCCTCCTGTTTGAATATTACAGGAAGCTTTCTTTTGTATCGTCGGGCTATCCGGATTAGAAACAGCTTGATCATTTTCACGTTAACATACAAAGAGCAGTCTGAAATACCTGAATATGCCATGAATGTATATTTATGCAAGAGTATGTATACAGAATATGAACACTACCAGTATTGATAAGAGGAATGAAAATGAATAAAATTCGGGAAAGTGCATATCTTTCATTGATTATCGCAATATTCAACACCGTTCTTGTGATCCCTTTTATCTGGCTCTTACAGAAAGACACTTACTACAAATATGAGATGATTGTTCTTGGGCTCATGCTGATGCTGTCAGGTTATGTTTTCTGGATCTGGGCTAAGAAGGGGGTCTGCGAACAGACTGCAGATTTGAAAAGTGCCGGTCTTGTTTATATCTTTCTGGATTTCTTTATGTGGGATCTGAGCGAACTGAGCAGAAGAGGATGGAATCTCAGTACAATACCGTATATGTATTCATTCTCACTGATTCTGTTTCTGATACTGTCGATATGGAGTATCAGCAATTACGTGAAGAAATACTATTTCAGGAATACTGACCGCAGATGATCAGGATCAGATGCAGAATTAACTGACCATATTGAAAATATGAATCATCAATTCCGCTTCTTCGGTAAAAAGCTGAATCATGCATTCAGCTTTTTAAATGAAAAAGACATCATTAAGGATATCGTTTTTCACCAACGAAATGAGGTCCGTTCATTGTGATGTGATTGGCACGATGGTAAAATATTCAGACAAGGCAGGTGGCGGATATGGAAAAAAACAAACGTGTTATTCTTGTCAGCGGCATGAGCGGCGCCGGCAAATCCACAGCAACCAGAGTTCTCGAAGATATGGGCTATCATGTCATTGATAACTTTCCCGTACAGCTGGTCTCCCTGCTGGCGGATATGATTGAAACCAGCACAGATCCCCGCTACAGCTATCTCGCTCTTTCCACAACCGCGAGGGATTTTTCGGAATTCCTGCGCGGATTGAGAGGAAAGAATATCGAAGTGCAGATTCTGTTCCTGGAAGCCAGTGACAGCGTGCTTCTGCACCGCTATAAAAGCACCAGAAGAATGCATCCGCTACTGTTGAGCAATTCTGCCAATACTCTGGAAGAAGCGATTGCAGTGGAAAGGCAGATGTTTGCGAGAAATGTAAACAACTCCTTTATTACGATTGATACATCTTTCCTTGCGGAAAAAGAATTCAAGCGCAAGATCGAGCAGTACTTCGCAAAATCTTCTGTTCCGTCATTTTCAATTTCCTTTGTCTCTTTCGGCTATAAATACGGCGTGCCGATGGACGCGGATCTGATGGTGGATGTCCGTTTCCTTCCCAATCCCTACTGGGTGGTGAAGCTGAGACCTTTAAACGGAAATGATCAGGAAATCTTCAACTATGTCATTGATAAGCCTGAGACAAGAGAATTCCTTGAACGTCTGCTCGCCTTTACGGATTATGCATTTGAGCAGTATGTCAAGGAAGGAAAGAACCATTTCACGGTAGCGATCGGATGCACCGGCGGACAGCACCGCAGCGTCGCGATCACCAACTATCTTTTCGAATATTATCAGAACAAATACAACTGCTACAAGGAACACCGCGACGAGAAGGAGTGGGTCCGTGAGTAGTATGAAGAATGTCGTTGTAATCGGCGGAGGACATGGTCAGTCCGCGATCTGCAGGGGCATCAAAAATATAGAGAATCTGAATATTTCCGCTATCGTTACAGTCGCGGATGACGGCGGAAGCACCGGCAGACTGCGCAGGCAGTTTCATATTCCGGCAATGGGCGATATCCGCAATGTTATGATTTCACTTGCGGAAAGCGAATCCCTTCTCGGCAACCTGATGGATTACCGTTTTGAAGATATCAACGGCGATGAGCAGGATGTCGCAGGACATAACCTCGGCAATCTCATCCTGACAGCACTGACCCAGCAGAGAGGATCTTTTTTAGAGGCTGTACAGACAATCGGAAAGATTCTCAATGTCAAAGGAAATATCATCCCTGCCACAACCCAGGTCATCACACTGTGTGCGGAAATGGAAGATGATGTCATTGTCAGGGGTGAAGCGAATATCCCGAAGCACCACAACCGGATCCGCCGGGTCTTCTATGATCAGACTGTCCATGCGGTACCTGAAGCAGTGGAAGCCTTAAAGAATGCCGATCTGATTATTTACGGAATCGGATCTGTCTATACCAGCATTCTCCCCAATATCATCATCCCGGAAATGAAGGAGGCGCTGCAGACAAGCAGGGCAAGAAAAGTCTATTTCTGCAATGCAATGACACAGCCGGGAGAAACAGATGGATTTACCATGGAGGATCATGTCCGCGCATTGAACATGCATGGAGCACCTGTGGATGAAGTGGTTCTTGCGTGCGACAGAATGCCGGAACGTGTCCTGAAACGGTATGCAAAGCAGGGAAGCATTCCTGTTCTTGAACAGGTTTCAGAACATGCATATACTGTCCATCATGAAAATATGCTCTTTTTTGCGGACGGTCTGATCCGCCATGATTCCAAAGGAATTGAGAGGGCGGTCAGAAATCTTCTGGAGGAAGTTTAATGTCATTTGCGTCAGATGTAAAAAATGAAGTGGCTCAGAAGTCAATGAGCGGCAATGATGCCAGAGCTCAGCTCTCGGCATTGATCCAGCTCTGTTCATCACTGACGATTTCCGCAGGAAGAGGAATGACGCTTCTTGTGACAGTGGAAAACGCAGCCGTCGCAAGACGCATTTACACACTGGTCAGAGAACGCTATGAAACCGATATTGAACTCTATGTCAAACGGAAGATGAACCTGAAGAAAAACCGGATCTACGGCATGCGCATTTTATCCAATGCGGTGCAGATTATGGAAGATCTCGGTATCTGGTCATCCAGAGGTCTGCGTGAAGCGCCGCTTGCGAAAATTGTGCAGACGGACAATAACGCAAGGGCATATCTTGCCGGCGCATTCCTTGCGTCCGGAAGTATCAACTCCCCTGAAAAGCCGAGCTATCATCTGGAAATTGCGGTGAACAGTGCAGAGCTTGCGGAATTTCTGACAGGCCTGATGGCCCGTTTCGGAATCACCGCGAAAACCGTCATGCGCAGACAGAAACATATTGTCTATGTCAAAGCAGCTGAAAAGATCGCGGATTTCCTTCGTATCATCGAAGCCGATCAGGCACTGCTGACATTTGAGAACGAACGGATTTCCAGGGACTTCCTGAATTCGTTTACCAGACTGAACAACATGGACCTTGCCAATGAGGTGAAGGTTCAGGCTGCCGCTTCCACCCAGATGGATGATATCCGCATTCTGGAAGAAGCGGAACGGGTCGAAAAACTGGATGATAAACTAAAGGATATCATCTGGCTGAGAAAAGAATTCCCTGAAGCATCGCTCAGTGAACTCGCAGAGGTTTATGAAAAAAGAACCGGAATCACAGTATCCAAGTCCGGTATCAAGCATCGCTTTGTCCGCATTCATGAGATGGCGGAAAAGGTGATTGCGCAGCAGAAGGAAAAAGAGGCAAGGCAGAATAAAGCTTCTTGAGATATGATATACACATACAGGAGTTTTCAGAATGATCGATAAAGCAAAAGCGGATCAGACGAAAGAAATCATGGAGCTGTGGAAAATCTGTTTCCCGGATGAAGACCAGCGCTATATCGATTTCTATTTCAAAAATATATATCAGCCGCAGAACTGCTATGTGAATATGCAGGACGGAAAGATTGTTTCCGCAATCATGCGCAATCCGCATGCCGTCATGTTCAACGGCCGGGTTGTGCAGGCTTCCATGCTGGTGGGAGCGGCAACGCTTCCCGAATACCGCCGCAGAGGACATATGAAGGAACTCATGGAAATTGTGATCGATGCCTGCGAGCACAGTGAACTGATTACCATGATTCAGAGCGAGGATCCTTCCTTATATGAACCGTTCGGATTCAGAACGATTTATAAGCGCGCGGATTATACGATTGAACGCAAAGACGTAAAGAGAATCACAAACTACGGATGCGCCTATGAGCCGACACCGATTGATCTGCTTAAGGTCTATTCCGCATTCATCCGCAGATTCAACGGATTCTATCCCCGTGATCTTGATTACTTTGTACGATATAAAAAAGAAATCGCCGCTGTCGGCGGAAAGATTGTCGCATACTATGACAGCAAGGATCAGATCCGCGGATACGCGGTTATGATTCCCCAGGGAAGCGAACTGCGGGTGGAGGAAATTGTCTATCTCGATTCCATGTCCCTGGCAAAACTGTGCAATGCGGCATTGCAGGAAAGAAGAACCGTGCACCTGCTTGTTTCGGAAGCGGAAAATCTGCATCTGATTTATCCGAACGCGAAAAAGCGTGTATACGGATCCACAATGTGCAGACTCAATGACGCCAATCTCTTCATCCGTGTATTCAACCGCAGAATCATCACGGTCGAGGACGCGTTCGCCATCAGCAGAAGACCGCTGAATCTCAATGAATTTGCTTGACGGGAAGAACCCTGAACGGGTTCTTCTTTTTTATGCATGCACAATTTGTGAATATTTGGACTTCCTACAAAATTACTGCTTATTTTCTGCTGTTTTTCTGCAGGAAAAACATTGTAAAAAACCAATTAGGACAGGGTTCATAATTGACTTATAAGGGTGTAAAATCATATAATTTCAATAGCAACATAAGGAGGTCTTTAAAGACAATATGACAGATGTAAGAGTTGCAATTAATGGTTTTGGCCGTATCGGTCGTCTCGCTTTCAGACAGATGTTCGGCGCTGAAGGCTATGAAGTAGTCGCTATCAACGACTTAACAAAGCCTTCCATGCTGGCTCACCTGCTGAAGTATGACACAGCACAGGGTGGCTACTGTGGAAAGATCGGTGAAAACCTCCACACAGTTTCTGCTGACGATGAAGCAAACACAATTACAGTTGACGGAAAGACTCTGCAGATCTACAAGGAAGCTGACGCTAACAACCTCCCTTGGGGCGATCTGAAGATCGACGTTGTCCTCGAATGCACAGGCTTCTACACAAGCAAGGCTAAGGCTTCTGCACACATCAATGCAGGCGCTCGTAAGGTTGTTATCTCTGCTCCTGCAGGAAACGATCTGCCGACAATCGTTTACAACGTTAACCATGAAACACTGACAGCAGAAGACACAGTTATTTCTGCAGCTTCTTGCACAACTAACTGCCTCGCTCCGATGACAAAGGCTCTGAACGACTATGCTCCGATTCAGTCCG
>CAMVGT010000110.1 GCA_947167125.1 uncultured Erysipelotrichaceae bacterium | reverse complement strand
AAAAAATCGAGCCTTTCGACTCGATTTAATGGAGCTTACCCGTTACAGCCCCTTTGATTTGCAATTGTTTATGAAACGATATGGAAATTGTTTTTCTTCAGGAAATCCGCAAATGCGCGCATATTCATCGGCGCATCGATCCGGAAGATCAGTTTGACCGTCCAGAACAGCACCATGAGTACCAGTACAGGTATGATGCATGCGGTGACAATCAGTACAGCCGCTGCCTCAATAAAGCTGTTCATAATCGATTCAAACTTCTGTGTGACAGAGCTTACGCCGCCTTCAATGGTGGAAATAAAGCGGTCCCAGACAGATTGGGAAGCTGTATGGTCCTGAATCTCACCAGCGCTGTCTTCTGCTGAATCGATCGCTTCCTGAATTGAATTCTCATATGTATTCTCAATTGTTTTTGATATGAACACACTTGCCGGTATCGCGATTGTAATCGCAAGCGCAAGTCCGAGAATTTTCTTGGTAATGTCCTTGATATGCCATTTTTCCGGCAGGGGACGGAACTGATGGACGATCGCAAGAATGCATGCGATCGGAATGACCCAGCGCAGGGTGATAAAGCCGGTGATGGACACAAGATACTTTTCCAGGAAAACGGCACAGAGCACAATTAACATGTATCCGGAAAGATCAGCCAGCTTGTCGGCAATCGGTGTTCCGATATCGCCGGGAATCATCGTGATTGCGGCAGAGGAAGCAGTCGCAGCGGCAGTCAGTTCCAGAACTGTCTTCTTTTTCAGATCGAGATAGGTGACTGTCATTTCGGTAATCAGCTTATCGTACAGGAAGAGACCGACAGTCAGCGAAAGAATGCCGATCAGAAGAAAGCCGCCGATCCAGAGATATTTTCTGGTTGTATCATCAAGCTGTTTCATTTAAAACCTCCTACAGTTTTCTGTATCCTTTTTCCAGTTTGTTTTTCAGCATATGGCCTGAACATTTCGCAAATCCAAGCGGCCAGCGGTTCACACATACAAGAACCCAGCCGTCTCTGCACGATTCATCCCAGATGGTTTCCCCGCGCAGATATTTTTCCACCCGGATTTCATCCGGTTCCATCATCAGTACATTTTCAAACTGTTCCGCTTTCAGAGCCCATGCCAGTGCATTGGAAGGCTCAAAGCGGTCTTTTTTCAGTGTTCCCATCAGAAGCCCGCCGCGCACCGTCCGGATGGAGCGGTTGTCAAAAACGACAGAGGGCAGACGGATCACTTTGTCATTGATCAGTTGATATGCATATTCCTTCTGATCATCGATCAGCTTCAGAAAATCCTGAAAGCTCTGATTTCTGATCATCGAAGGTCTGACTGTCTCTGCATTTTTCTGAGAGGTTCCGTCTTTTTCAAGGAGGCAGACAAAATGTCCTTCGCCATCGATTTTATGCGGATATAATCTCATGCATTCAGACAGTCCATTGATACCCGGTTCAAAATACTGTCCTTTATCAGAAGAAATCACATGGGCATCCGGATGGTTTTCCAGCAGTGAAGCAATCACTTCCTCATCTTCGCATGGCGCAAAGGTGCAGGTGGAATATACCATCTTTCCTCCCGGTTTCAGCATCGTCCATGCATTATTCAGAATTTCCTTCTGCAGCGGCGCATAGAACGATCCGTCTTTTTCCTTCCAGGAATTGATCAATGAAGGCTCCTTGCGGAACATCCCTTCGCCGGAACAAGGCGCATCGACCAGGATCTTATTGAATGTTTCCGGAAATCTTTTTGCAAGATGATTGAGATCTTCGGCAATGATGTAGCTTTCACAGGCACCGAAGCGTTCCATATTCTTTAATGTCGCATTCTGTCTTGAAACACTGATGTCATTGGATACCAGCAGTCCGGTACCGTTCAGCTTTGCGGCAAGGGCCGTGCTTTTTCCGCCCGGCGCGCAGCATGCGTCAAGAACGATATCTCCTTCTTCAACAGGAAGCACGGATGCGGGAGTCATCGCGCTGGCTTCCTGGATATAATAAAGACCTGCGTAATACCAGGGATGATGAGATACATCATCCTCATCCGAAACATAATATCCGTTTTCGCACCATGCCACCGGCGTCAGATGAAAAGGGGAGATCCTTTCGAATTCTTCCTTTGATATCTTCATCGGATTGATCCGGATGGACTTTCTAGGCGGCTGTTCCATCGCCTGCATATAAAGAGGAAAATCTTCTTTGAGAAGTTCCTTCATATTTTCTGTATATTTCTCAGGTAAATCCATAAGTCTATTTTAGCGGATGAATCAGATGTATAAATCATTTTCTTCTCTCAATTCAAACTGACCTTATAAAAAATATTAGAATTGATACTATTTATATAGTCAGAAATTCATATACTGTAAATAACGGAGGCTGATTATATGAAACGAATCGCAACGATGCAGGATATCTCATGTGTCGGCAAATGCTCGCTGACAGTCGCTCTGCCGGTCATTTCCGCCATGGGTATCGAAGCTGCAGTCATTCCTACCGCAGTCCTTTCAACACATACGATGTTTCAGGGTTTTACCTTCTGCGATCTGACTGATGAAATCAAAGGCATCATGGATCACTGGGAGAAGGAACAGTTTGACTTTGAAGCAATCTATACAGGCTATCTCGGATCCTTCAGACAGATTGATTTAGCCAAGGAACTCTTTGAACGCTTTGCAAAGAATTCCCTGAAGCTGGTCGATCCCTGCATGGCGGACAACGGACAGCTTTACTATGGCTTTACGCCCGAATTTGCCAAGGCGATGAATTCCTTATGCGCAAAAGCGGATATCATCGTTCCCAACCTGACCGAAGCAAGCTTCCTGCTGGATATTCCGTATACACCGGAATATGACGAAGCCTATATTCAGGATGTTTTAAGAAAACTCTGCGCAGAAGGCGCAAAGAAAGCAGTCCTGACCGGCATCAGCTTTGAAGAGGGAACACTCGGTGCCTATGCCTATGATTCTGAAGCGGATCAGTTCTTCTTCTATGCCACAAAGGAAGAAGCAGAACACTTCCATGGCACCGGCGATATCTGGGCATCCACATTATGCGGCGCATTGGCAAACGGCAAGGATTTTGAAGAATCCATCCGGATTGCCTGCGACTATGTCAGAGAATGCATCAGACTGACACTGGCCGAAGAAAACCACAACACATACGGCGTCAACTTCGAACAGGCGGTCCCGTATCTGCTGCAGCGTCTCAACGGATAACGCAATCTTTGTGAAAAAGAGACTGAAACAAACAAGTCCTTACAGCATCGCATTTTCCAATGAAAGGTGAAATTTTCACCTTTTCTTTGTGAAATTTGGGCCGAAAATATCTTTCTCGGAGATAAAGGGCGGGAAACATATTGTGCATGAGTGAACAAAGTTTCAGCTTGTTTACATCGTCTCTCAATCGTATATTCTTGTGTACCGGAGCAATTACGATGTGCAGAATCAGGATCAACAACTTGAAATGGGATGTCTACGGAGTCGAATCCGATGACTTCAAACTGAAAACCGAGGACGGCTGGGCATACGGCATGACCTATTTTGACAGCTGCGAGATCTACATCCGCAGAAATGACATATCCGATGATCTTCTTCACCGCGTATGCCGTCATGAAGCCACGCACGCAGCCGCGTTCTCCTATTGTTTTGATACGGAACATCTCAGCGAAGAGGACCTGTGCAATTTTGTCGAGGCATACGGACCGGAAATCTGCCGCAACGCCGACCGCATGTACAAGGCAATTCTGGCGGATCAGTAACCTGCAGGTAAACATGCACGCATATGTACGACATTCAGAAAGTTCCCATTTCATGGGAATTTTTGTTATAATTTGACGGTTAATGGAGAAACGAATGGCAAATAAATACGATGACAGCAGTATTCAGATTCTCGAAGGCCTGGAAGCGGTCCGCAAAAGACCGGGTATGTATATCGGTTCCACGGACGGACACGGTCTGCATCATCTCATCTGGGAGATTGTGGACAATGCCGTGGACGAGGCCCTCAACGGATTTGGAAAGAAAATAACGATTACCCTGGAGGATGACGGCAGTGTGACAGTCAGCGACGAAGGACGCGGTATGCCCACCGGTATGCACGCCAGCGGCGTTAACACGCTTCAGGTCATTTTCACGGTGCTTCATGCCGGCGGCAAGTTCACCAGCCAGGGCGGATATAAAACAGCCGGCGGTCTGCACGGCGTCGGCGCTTCGGTTGTCAACGCCCTCAGCGAATGGCTGACAGTTGAAACTGCCCATGACGGGGAATTATTCCGGATGGAATTCAAAGACGGCGGAAAGAAGATCGGTAAGCTGCAGAAGCTCGGCAAGACAAACCGCACCGGTTCCACAGTCCGCTTCAAACCGGATCCCAAAATCTTTACAACAACAGAATTCCGCTATGACACAGTCTGCGAAAGGGCAAGGGAGGAAGCTTTCCTTCTTTCCGGCATCGCGATTGCGGTCAATGATAAGCGCGGCAAAAAAGCGCAGTCGGAAACATTCTTATATACAGACGGTCTGACCGCATTCCTGGAATACCTTCATGAAGACCGTACACCGTTAATGCCGGCAGTTAAATTTGCCGGCGACGCGCTTGGCATCCATGTCGATGCGGCATTCCAGTATACAGATGACTATCAGGAAAATACCTACAGCTTTGTCAACCTGGTACGCACAATGGATGGCGGCACGCATGAAGTCGGCTTCAAGAGCGCCTTCACCAAAGCGGTCAATGACTATGCAAGAAAATACGGACTGTTAAAGGAAAAGGACAAGAATCTCGAAGGAAGCGATATCCGTGAAGGTCTGACCACGATCCTTTCGGTTTCCGTTCCGGAAGAAATCCTGCAGTTTGAAGGACAGACCAAAGGCAAGCTCGGCACCCCGCAGGCGAAAAACGCCGTTGATGCGGTGGTTGCGGAACGTCTTTCCTATTGGCTGGAAGAAAACCGCACCCAGTCCGACATGCTGGTAAGAAAGATGCTCAAGGCATCGCTGGCAAGAGAAGCGGCGAGAAAAGCGCGCGAGGAAGCACGCAAAGGCAAGCGTGTCGGCAGAGGTGAAAAAGTCCTTTCCGGCAAACTCGCTCCTGCCCAGACCAAGGACGCAAGAATCAAGGAACTGTTCCTCGTCGAGGGTGATTCCGCCGGCGGCAGCGCAAAGCAGGGAAGGGATTCCCATTACCAGGCAATCCTGCCTTTAAGAGGCAAGGTGCTCAATACCGAAAAATGTTCGCTTTCCGATATTGAAAAGAATGAAGAGCTCAACACGCTCATCTATACACTCGGTGCCGGTGTCGGTCCTGACTTCAACTATGAAGAATCCAATTACGGCAAAGTCATTATCATGACCGATGCCGATGACGACGGCTCCCATATTCAGATTCTGCTTCTGACTTTCTTCTACCGCTACATGCGTCCGCTGATCGAACACGGCATGGTGTATATCGCAC
>CAMVGT010000109.1 GCA_947167125.1 uncultured Erysipelotrichaceae bacterium | reverse complement strand
ATCTTGCAAGCTGGCAAAACTACTGTTATGATTACGGGTGAAGGCGGCGAAACGCAAGGTCTGGACGCACTTTTACAGACCGCACTCGGTGTTCCGGTAAGCTGCTATATACCGGAAACGCTGGGCGGCAGGAATGCCGGCTTAACAGCCTGCCTTGGTCTGTTTTACGCATATCAGGACAAACTGCCGATTACCGGACAGCCCGACGACAGCCTGGACATGGATGCGTTTATTAAAGCAGTATCCTATCGGGATAAAAAGTCAGATGGGAGCCGGGAGGACACCTTAACTAATAAACTCAGAGGTTTGTTCTCGGAAGGCAAGAGAAACTAAATTGAGTGGGAGAGGATGAAGTTTATGGCAGAATTAACTTACAATCAGGTTGCAAAGATTAAGGTCTTCGGTGTCGGCGGCGCCGGCAGCAACGCAGTCAACAGAATGGTACAGGAAGGTGTGCAGGGTGTTGAATTCTATGTAGCGAATACCGATCTGCAGGCCCTTGATATTTCTCCTGTAGCCAATAAGATCCAGCTCGGCAGAGAAGGTCTCGGTGCCGGCGGAAATCCTGACAACGGCCGTAAGGCAGCTGTAGAGAGCGAAGATGAAATCCGCAGATCCATGGAAGGCGCGGACATGATCTTCCTGACAGCAGGTCTCGGCGGCGGAACAGGTACAGGCGCATCGCCTCTGTTTGCTAAAATTGCGAAAGAACTCGGATGCCTCACAGTCGGTATCGTCACAAAGCCGTTCTCCTTCGAAGGAAGAAGAAGAATGGTTCAGGCTGAACAGGGTCTTGAACAGCTGAAGGAATATGTTGACTCTCTGATCATCATTTCCAACAACAAGGTTCTGGAAGTCATCGGACACATTCCGTTCGAAGATGCATTCAAGGAAGCTGATAACATTCTGCGTCAGGGTGTGCAGACAATCACAGACCTGATCGCTGTTCCTGCAATGATCAACCTCGACTTTGCAGATATCAAGTCCGTTATGGAAGGCCAGGGTTCCGCTCTGTTCGGAATCGGTATGGCTGACGGCGAAGACAAGGCTAAGGAAGCTGCTGAACGTGCAATTCAGTCACCGCTGCTTGAAGCACAGATCAAGGGTGCCAAGAGCGCGATCATCAACGTCACCGGCGGCGCAAGCATGTCCGCTTATGACGCAAGTGAAGCAGTTGATTATATCCGTGACGCAGCCGGCAATGATATCGATATCATCTTCGGTGTAGCGATCAACGACAAGATCGGCGATTCCATCATCGTTTCCGTTATCGCAACCGGATTCGATCTGCCGAAGCCGACTATGATCGAAAGCGACGGACCCGCTGACACAAAGAATCCTGTAACTTCCAGACCTGCAGAAGGCCTGAGCCAGGAAGATGACAACGGTCCGACATTCGATGACGACGATGACAATGTCATCCCGGGCTTCTTCAGAAGAGGTTAATTGAATGACAGAAAAGCTCCTGAAAAAGGAGCTTTTTTCATGCCTGAATGGCTGATTCGGCTATAAAAAATGAGGCATTGCCTCATTCAAGTGTCCATCCTTTCTGTATATAGGCTGCTGCGATATCTGCGGCGGCCTGTTCCATTTCCGTCTTTTCATCATCGGTGAATCTGGAAGGAAACGGGGAATCAAGATCGATTTCGCCGATCACGCTGCCATTTGCAATGATCGGGACGCAGAGTTCCGATCTGCTTGCGCTGTCGCATGCGATATGTCCCGGAAAGGCCAGCACATCATCGACAAGCTGTGTTTCCTGATCACGGTAGCATTTTCCGCATACGCCTTTGTCAAAAGGAATGTGCGTGCAGGCTGTCTTTCCCTGGAAAGGACCTAAAACCAGTTCGCCTTTTCTGACAAAATAGAAGCCTGCCCAGTTGAGACGGTCGTAATTCATATTGATGCAGGCACTGACGTTGGCAAATGCCGCGATCATATCTTCCTCTTCCAGAAAGCTGCGGATCTGTTCATTGATATATCTGTTCATAGCGCAAGTATAGCACAGCGCGCGGTTCATGGCTTTGTGTATGCATATAGGGAAAAACTATAGGTTAAAATCATGATCGGATATATATGAACGCATGTAAAGGACTGCTGAATTGCTTGACTTTTCATGCGTTCAAAGTATGATTGTTTCATCGGCGATGAAGAGAAGAGTACTTCCTGCAGTCACTTACAGAGAGTCCTGAGCGGTGGAAAGGGACAGAAGAAGGCAGGAAGGAAGATGGTCTCAGAGCTGTATGTCTGATATGTAAGGCATACCGGGAGGACCCGTTACAGTCAGAAGGTATAACCGCTGAAAGCGGCGTACCTGTTGAGGGAATGACTGCGAAGTCATTCTGAAGTAAGGTGGTAAAGCGCAGCCGCGCCCTTATTTGGGCAGCGGTTTTCTTTTTGACCGCTTCAGCTTCATCAGCCAATCAAAACCAGGGAGGAAAACAATATGAACAAGACACTTAAACTGATCGCTTCAGCTGTTCTTGCGGCTAGTCTGGCAGCCTGCTCCGACAGCGGTGCAAAACAGGATTCCGGCGAAACCGCAAATGCATGCAATCCGCACGGCTATCAGATCACACAGCTGGAAGCGGCACAGCTTCCGCTTTCGCTCGTCGATCTTGACGCTGCCGTCATCAACGGCAACTACGCGCTTGAAGCCAAACTGAATGAAACAAACCCTTCGATCGCGATTGAAGAATTCGATGCCGAAACAAGCGTACGCAGAACAAACTATGTCGCAATCAGGGAAGGCGATGAAGATTCCGACAAGATCAAGGCGCTTGTTGCGGCCATCACCTCAAAGGATGTCGCTTCTTATATCGAAAACACATACAGAGGAGCGGTCATCGCTTCCTTCATCGATGAAAACGGCAATCCGGTTGAAAGCTCTGAAATTCCCAATGCGTCCGGCGATGACACAACAATCACAATCGGTGCCACAGCCGTTCCTCATGCGGAAATTCTCCATGATGTACTGGCAGATACACTCATGAGCCATGGATGGACACTCGATGTAGTCGAATATACCGATTATGTACAGCCCAATACAGCTCTTGAAGCAGGCGATCTTGATGCGAACTATTTCCAGACACTCGGCTATCTGAATACCGAAAATGCCGACAGAGGCCTGCATCTGAAAGCAGCAGTCGGCGTTCATATCGAACCGATGGGTGTGTATTCTGAAGAATTCAAGGCATTGAGCGAACTGCCGGACGGAGCTTCCATCGGTGTTCCCAATGACAAGGACAACTACGGCCGTGCCATTGAACTGCTCAACGCACTCGGACTTCTCAATGACGCACCGGTTGATCCGGAACAGATCAAGCAGATCAACGGCTGATCTTTCATCAAAAACTGAAAAAGAGACGGCGGTGCCGGAAGGTACCGCTGTCCGTATGTTTTAGAGGAGAAATGTATGATTGTACTGGATAATGTCAGAAAAAATTTCGGCGATCTCGAAGTGCTCAAAGGGATCACCATCCAAATACAGGATCATGAGATCTACGGAATCATCGGCCAGAGCGGTGCCGGAAAATCAACTCTGCTCAGATGTATCAACGGTCTGGAGTCATTTCAGTCCGGTACAATCACCGTCGATGATGAACCGGTCAGGATTGAGGATCAGAAGAAGCTGCATCTTCTCCAGAAGAAGATGGGCATGATCTTCCAGAATTTCAATCTGCTGAGCCGTCTGGATGTTTATGACAATGTCGCGCTGCCGATGAAGTTCTGGGGAATGAAGACAAAAACACCGGAAGCCAGGGAAAAGATTACAGGACTGCTGAACCTGGTAGGCCTGGCCGATAAGATTCATGCAAGACCTTCCGAGCTTTCCGGCGGACAGAAGCAGCGTGTCGCAATCGCAAGGGCACTCGTTCTTGATCCGGAGATCCTGCTTTGCGATGAAGCAACCAGTGCGCTGGATCCGACCATCACCCATGGCATTCTTGACCTGCTGAGCAAAATCAACCGTGAGATGGGAATCACGATCATCGTTGTGACCCATCAGATGGAAGTGGTCAAGCAGATCTGCCAGCGGGTTGCCTTCATCAAGGACGGAACCGTCATTGCGGAAGGCAGACCGGAAGAGCTCTTTGTCAGACCGACAAAAGAGGTCAAGGCATTCCTGCAGGAGGAAAGCGGACATCTGCCCGACACCGGTGTGAACATCCAGCTCTTCTTCACCGATGAAAGTTCGGATGAGCCTGTCATCACAATGATGGCAAGAGAGCTCGGCGTTGACTTCTCGATCTGCTGGGGCAAGCTGGAAGATTTCCGCTCCAGCGTCTACGGCAGCCTTGTCATCAATATCAATGAAAAGGATAAAGACCGGGTACTGGCATACCTGGATTCCAAGAAAGTTATTTCGGAGGTGCTTTGATTATGTGGGATACAATACTGACTGCGTCGATGCAGACGCTGAGCATGGTCTTCTGGTCCACGCTCATTTCCGTCATTCTCGGCTTTATACCGGCTATGATCATGACACTGACGGCACCGGACGGACTGCGTCCCAATGCGCCGGTCTATGAGACACTGAGCTTTATCGTCAATGTCTTCCGTTCGTTCCCGTTTATCATCCTGCTGATCATCCTGCTGCCGTTTACAAGATTCCTTGTCGGCAAGGCAATCGGCACCAAGGCGGCGATTGTCCCTCTGACCGTTTCGGCGATTCCTTACATTGCACGCGTCTTTGAGACAAGCTTAAGAGAAACCGATCCCGGCGTCATTGAAGCCGCAAGAAGCTTCGGTGCCTCCGACTGGCAGATCATGTTCCGCGTCTATATCAAGGAATCCATCCCGAGAATGCTGAACGGCGTGATTCTGCTTGTGATCTCCTTAATCGGCTATTCGGCAATGGCCGGAACCATAGGCGGGGGAGGAATCGGCGACGTCGCGATCCGCTATGGGTATCAGGGCTATAAAATCCAGTATCTTGTCATCTGCTCCGTCATCCTGATCGTATTTGTTCAGCTTGTGCAGATGATCGGCAACTGGCTGTTTAAAAAATTATCGTAATCTGAGACACCGCGGGATACAAACTGCGGTGTTTTTATGTTATTTTGAGGACACAGAAGACAGGGACACTATGAATAAGAAAAATGCAGATGAAATGCCTGATGAAACTGTTCTGGAATTTGATGCTCTGATTCATAAAGCAGACGACATGGACGCCGCATGGATTGAAATTCCTTATGATATTGAACAGATCTGGGGGAAGAAAAGAGTCAAAGTGCATGTCATGTTCGACGGCATTCCGTATGACGGGCTGGCACTGAAAATGGGAACGGAGCAGTACATTGTCGGTCTGCGCAAAGATATCCGCAGAAAGGCGGGAAAGCAGCCGGGCGATTTCATTCACGCAGTCATAACAAAGCGTTGAGGGAAACAGCAGTTGGACTGCTTTTTTCTTTCCTGGCACACCGTTTTGTAATCTGAACGGTTTATGATAGAATATTGCATACGAGATTGGAGAGTGATAAGTCTTTATGGACGAAGGCGGCAGTAAT
>CAMVGT010000108.1 GCA_947167125.1 uncultured Erysipelotrichaceae bacterium | reverse complement strand
CCGAGGCATGCGGTGAAGTCTTCTTCGTTGCCGATCATGACATCGACATACTTGGCGATTTCACGGTTGACCTGCTGAGCCTTTTCCTTGCCGCCGATTGCGCTCCACATGGAAGGACGGTAGTTGAGGTCGTAGGAAACGATTGTGCCGTATTTCTTGGCTGTCTTGATGGCAGCGATGACGGTTTCGCTTGCTTCTTCGGAAAGAGCTGCGTAGATGCCGCCTGTATGGAGCCATCTGACACCCAGTGTTCCGAAGATGTATTCGAAGTCGAAATCTTCAGGCTTAGCCTTGGAGATTGCTGTATTTGCACGGTCGGAGCAGCCGACAGCGCCGCGGATACCGAAGCCGCGCTCTGTGAAGTTGATACCGTTTCTGCAGACTCTGCCGATGCCGTCTGTCTTCATCCATTTGATCAGGGATGTGTCAACGCCGCCCTGGCAGATGAAGTCTTCCATGAGTTTGCCGACTTCATTGTCCGCAAAAGCGGTAATGACAGCTGTCTTCATGCCGAAGCATTTTCTCAGACCGCGGATAACGTTGTATTCTCCGCCGCCTTCCCATGCGCGGAAGGATCTGGCTGTGCGGATTCTGCCTTCTCCCGGATCAAGTCTCAGCATGATTTCGCCGAGGGATACGGCGTCAAATGTATACGTGCCTTCCGGCTTAAGATTCAGTTCCATATCAGCCTCTGACTTCCTTTACGATCGCAGCAGCGTCAGCTGTGATCTGCTTGATTTCATCGAACTTGCCTTCCTTGATCAGGTCAGCCTTGCCCATCCATGTGCCGCCGCATGCAGCGATCTTGTCGCAGCTGAGGTAGTCGCGCAGGTTCTTGAGGTTGACGCCGCCTGTCGGCATGAACTTAACCATTGTGTACGGAGCAGCCAGTGCCTTGATTGTAGCGAGTCCGCCGAACTGTTCTGCCGGGAAGAACTTGCAGACTTTCAGGCCTCTCTTGACAGCCTGTGCAACCTCGGAAGGTGTAACAGTTCCCGGATAAACGGGGATGTTGTTTTCCAGACAGTAATCAACGATCTCCGGATCGAAGCCCGGGGAAACGATGAACTTGGCGCCGGCCTTGACTGCGCGGTCAACCTGATCGATTGTCAGGACTGTGCCTGCGCCTACCAGCATATCCGGATAAGCTTCGCTCATGATGCGGATGGATTCTTCAGCCGCATCGGTACGGAAAGTGACTTCTGCACAGGCAAGGCCGCCTTCAACCAGAGCCTTTGCAAGAGGCAGCGCATCCTTTGTGTCATTCAGTACGACTACAGGTACAACACCATAGGACGCAAGTTTCTCATTCATTGACATTTCTCATATCTCCTTCTCTTTTATTGCCCTAATAAAAGTATGTTTACACGTATTATAGCAAATGATTTTTCACGATGTTCCCCGTACGGGAATCCTCCTCCGAATCGTCCATGTTTTCATCCAATGTGTCCATGCACAGGCGCCTGTACAGACGCTCGTGAAGCATTTTTCATCCATATGAAAACCGCTTGGTCATCTGCTGTCCGTGTCTTCTTTTTCATTATTTTTGATCTGTGTTTTCGATTCAATTGCGTTCTATGCTGCGCACATTGCAAAAATTGTTATTTCAGATATGATGGAATCATGCAGAAATCATATCAGTCATCATTTGACAGCAGACAGTACATGCTGTCGGAAGATTTTGAAATCTTCTATTACAGCGACATCAATTTCCGTTCGGTACCGGCGCATACGCACTCATATTTTGAATTCTATATTTTCATGGAGGGAGATGTGGCGATGGAGATTGAAGACAGGACGTATGATCTTTCCTTCGGGGATATCGTGGTTGTGCCTGTCGGTATAAGCCATCGGGCGATTGTGCGCTCTCCCGAAAAGCCCTACCGCCGCTTTGTCTTCTGGATTTCACAGAAATATTTTGAGCGTCTGACGGCCGAGTCGCCGGATTACGGATGGCTGATTCAGCGGGCGGCAAAGTCCGGAAAATATATCAGCCGGCTGGCGGAATCGGACTGCCACACCCTGCAGGCAAAACTGATCCGGCTTCTTGAAGAAGTCCATACCGACCGCTTCGGAAAAAATACAATGCTGATACTGGCAGTCAATGAACTGATTCTTTCATTGACAAGACGCGTCTATGAAACGGAAGAAACACGCAGAAGCGGCGAAGAAGATCTTCTTTCTTCACTGATCAGCTATATCGGAACGCATCTTGAAGAAGATCTTTCCCTGGATTCCATCGCCTCGCGCTATTATCTTTCCAAATATTATCTTTCCCATATGTTCAAGAAACAGTTCGGGATTTCCCTGCACCAGTACATCGTCAAAAAGCGGATTCAGAGCATTGCCGAGCTTCTGGCAGCCGGGGAAAACGCCAGCACCGCTTCGGTGCGTTTCGGCTTTCAGGATTATTCTGTTTTCTACCGTGCCTTTATCAAGGAATACGGGATTTCCCCCAACGAATACAGGAATATCCACTATCTCAAAGCAAGCAGAAAGAATGCATGAGAATAACAAAAACTGAAACGGCCGGATGCTGCAATCCGGCTGTTTCAGTTTAGAGGCTATAGCATAAGGAGGCTGATGCTCTGGGGAGTCTATTCGTTCTTCTTGGTCTCAGTCTTCTTTTCAAATGTGATTGTGTTCTTTTCATCAATGTTCATCACAAGCTGATCTTTGGAAACTTTGTAGGTATATTCCTTGTCATCCATTTTGATTGTCTGCGCATTCCATGTGATGTTGCTGGGCTCTGTTGAGATGCCGAACTTCCCGGTTCCGTCATCTTTGAGTTCCATGGTGATTTCACCGCCGAACAGTTTGACAAGTGCCAGTGCCGCGGCGATCGCGTTTGTCGCTGTCTCATTTTCTTCGACATTCGCTTCCTTCATGACCCATGTGCCGGAATATCTTTTATAGGCAATCTGATCGGCGCTGCAGCCTGTCAGAGTGATCATGAGCACGATTGCGAGCAATCCGCTGAATATTTTTTTCATCATTTCTTTTCCTCTCTTAAGGTCATTTCATTATGATTGTTTTTTTTTCCTTGCCGGCTGATTTCTGCTATGGGGATCTCGCAGAATGTTGAAGCGTTTACCAGTGAAAGCTGATCGGAATACCCGGGGTCCGTTTTCATCTTCTCAATCAGCCGGCAGCCTCTGATTCGGATGTACGGATGCATTCCCATAAGCGATCTCCCTTCCACGCTTTTATTGTAGTGATATGGTGAATCCGGATACACATCGTATGCGGTGAAATACGGCAGTTTATTTCTTCTGTTTCCGTGAATCAGCCTCTGATTCATACGAAAAAGAAGAAACCTTACAGTTCCTCCTCATTTAACAGCCTCGATAATTCATCCGCGTCCACGCTGCCGGATGCCATGTTTTTTTCCAGCCAGAGACGCATTGCGTCTGCTGACAGTGAAATTCTGTTCAGCATTTTCTGGATCTTCGCAAAATCCGCCAGTTCATCCTGCGTCACCTGTCCGTCGACAGTGATTTCAATCAGTCTTTCCTTCTGCTTTTCCAGTGAGTTGAGCGATGCCAGCATATGCAGGACAATTTCCGATAATGCGGAAATCTTTACTTCCGGTACATAGGCGTCCCCGATCGCGCATTCATGCGAACAGTACCAGTTGCATAATTCCGGCTTGCGGTAGGCTTTTGCCATTGCCACCACCGCGTCGGGATCCGGTTTTGCCGTTCCGTATTCAATCTTTTCAATCACGCTTTCCGAAAGATAGGTCGCTTCGCTTGCCTGCTGCCTGGTCATACCCGCTTCTTCTCGTGCGAGCTGATATGCATTCTTATTCTCCTTGATTGATTTTCTTCCCATAGCTTTTCCCTGATCCTGATATATCCAGTATAGCATCACAGAGTGCTTTGGGTTCTTCAGGATCAAAGATACACGTACGGTTAAAACCATCATGTAATGCATGTACACGTCTGTATAACTTTTTCTTTTCCCTTCTTTACATTATGCTTTTTTCCATGTATGTCCGCATGATATAAATGATTTAGAAAGAAATTGTTAACTATCATTTTGAGGTGAGCTATGGAAAAGACAGACAAAGTCTATCAGACTTATCTTCAGATCCTGCGGCATGAACTGATCAGCGCCATGGGCTGTACCGAGCCGATTGCGCTGGCATACTGTGCCGCTTCCGCCCGCTCGGCGCTCGGCGTTCTTCCTGAAAAAATCAAGGTGGAAGCCAGCGGCAATATCATCAAAAACGTCAAAAGCGTCATTGTTCCTAATACCGGGTTAAGAAAAGGCATCAAGGCTGCCGCCTGCATCGGTGTTCTTGCCGGCGATGAGAAAGCCGGACTGCAGGTAATTTCCAGTGTCACTGATGAGCAGATTGAAAAGCTCGGTCACTATATGGAGGAAACCGAAACGGAAGTCCTTCCCCTGCAGTCTGATTATCTTCTCGATATGATCGTGACGGTCTATGCGAAAGACTCTTACGCAAAAGTAAGGATTGCCGAAGAACATACCAATATCATCCTGATTGAAAAGGACGGTGAAGTTCTCTTTGAAAAAGAAGCGGTCACTGAAAAGAAAAATGAAGATGAACCGGACACATCCCTGCTGAGTGTGGAAAAGATTTATGAATTTGCAGATACATGCGATCTGGATGATGTAAGGGATATTCTTGACCGGATGATTTCCAGCAATACGGCAATTGCGGAAGAAGGCATGGCGAATGACTATGGCGCCAATATCGGAAAAGTGCTGCTGAAAACATCCGACAATCTGCGTACCCGTGCCAAAGCATATGCGGCAGCGGGAAGCGATGCGAGAATGAACGGATGCGAGCTTCCGGTTGTGATCTGTTCGGGATCCGGCAATCAGGGTCTGACTGCTTCCCTGCCGGTTCTGGTTTATGCAAAGGAGCTTGGTGTTTCCGAAGAAAAGAAGTACCGTGCTTTACTGATCTCCTGTCTGCTTACACTGCATATGAAAGCAGGCATCGGCAGACTGTCCGCCTATTGCGGCGCAGTCAGCGCAGGTGCCGGAGCAGGTGCGGGAATCGCATATCTTCATGGCGGGGACTCAAGGGTCATCAGCCATACGATTGTCAATGCATTGGCCATTACTTCCGGTATTGTGTGCGATGGAGCCAAGTCGTCCTGCGCAGCCAAAATCGCGACAGCGGTTGAAACCGGAATCTTCGGATTTGAAATGTATCAGAACGGTCAGCAGTTCTACGGCGGCGACGGTCTGGTCGTCAAGGGAGTGGAAAATTCCATTGCGGCTTTTGCAAGACTTGCGAGAATCGGCATGCGGGAAACCGATCATGAAATCATTAAGATGATGACAGAATCCAGTGAGAAATCCGTATGAAGATGCTGAAGAGTCTGCCCGCGCAGCTGCTGACATTCATCATTGTCATCCTGATCATTCTGGTCGGGCATATGATCTGGCTGGCAATCCTGTACGGTACCGCGCCGGTCAGTCTTTAAACTGTATCTGTATGATTTGAATGGTCATGGAACACATGGCCTTTTTTATTGCGAACGGCAGAAACCGTCTGAAAAAGAAAAGCCCACAGTATTGTGAGCTTAGAGATATCAAGATCAGATTATAATCAGTCTTCGCCGTCTGCAGCCGCAAGATCTGCCGCCTGCATTGCCTGTATTTCCGGAATCATCGACAGCATCGGTTCTTCCTCGATGCCCTTGATTTTGTGGTCGACATAGTTCTTTGTACAGCGG
>CAMVGT010000107.1 GCA_947167125.1 uncultured Erysipelotrichaceae bacterium | reverse complement strand
GGCCTCAGGATGACAGGGGATGTGGTTCTTAGGTTGATAGTAAAAAGAAAAGTGGAATATCAATTACCGTGAAGACGCAAAGATCAACTGCTATCAAACAGGTACTTCCCCGTGTAAGACAGCCTGCCCGGCACACCTTGCCGTTCAGGGCTATGTCAAGCTCGCCAAGGAAGGCCGCTATCTTGACGCACTGAAGCTGATCAAGCAGGACAACCCGTTCCCGGCAGTATGCGGCGCTGTGTGCAACAGAAGATGCGAAGACGCCTGCACAAGAGGCATCATCGACGCGCCTGTCGCGATTGACGAAATCAAGAAATTCATCGCCGCAAAGGAACTCAACGCGGCTGAGCGCTTCGTTCCGATCTGCGAAAATGATGAAGGAAAAATGTGGGGCGAAGACTATAAGATGGCAGTCATCGGTGCCGGACCTGCCGGCATGAGCGCCGCCTACTATCTGCGCACCAGAGGCTATGATGTCACAGTCTTTGAAAAGGAAGACCGCTTAGGCGGTATGTTAACCCTCGGCATTCCGAACTTCCGTCTGGAAAAGGATGTGCTCGAAGCGGAAATCGATGTTCTCAGGACCATGGGCGTCGAATTCAGAACAGGCGTTGAAATAGGCAAAGATATCACAATTCCTGAACTGAAGGAACAGGGCTATAAGGCATTCTATCTTGCGATCGGTCTGCAGGGCGGCCGCAAGGCAGGAGTTGCAGGTGAAGACGCTGAAGGCGTTGAATCCGGTGTCAGCTTCTTAAGAAGAGTCAACCTCGATCATTCCGTGAAACTGAACGGCGACGTCATCGTTGTCGGCGGCGGAAACGTCGCAGTCGATGTCGCAAGAACTGCAGTCCGCGCTTCCGATGGCAAAGTCACAATGCTGTGCCTGGAAGGCAGGGATGAAATGCCTGCAGCTGCGGATGAAGTCGCGGAAGCGAAAGAAGAAGGAATCGAAATCCTCAACGGATGGGGTCCCAAAGAAATCCTGGTCAAAGACGGAAAGGCATGCGGCGTTGTATTCAGGAAGTGCACATCCGTCTATGACGGCAATCACAGATTCGCTCCGGTTTATGATGAAGAAGAAACCATCACAATCGAAGCTGAAAATGTGCTGCTCGCAATCGGACAGTCCGCTGTCTGGGGCGACATGCTGAAGGGAACAGAAGTCAAGCTGAATCCTAACGGCACAGTCATCCATGATCCCGTTACATTCCAGACAAATGATCCTGATATCTTTGTCGGCGGCGATATCGGACACGGTGCCCGGTTTGCGATCGATGCGATTGCGGACGGCAAGAAGGGCTGCGAATCCATGCACAGACATGTACATAACGGCCATTCCCTCACCATCGCAAGAGACCTGCGTGAATTCATTGAACTCAACAAGGATGAAGTTGTCATCCACGGCTATGACAATGCGGGCAGACAGATTCCCGGTCATACAGATGTCAATCCGAAGACAACTTACAGCGATACCCGTCTGCCGTTTACCGAAGAACAGGTAAAGACAGAAGCAGGCAGATGCTTGGGATGCGGCAGAACAGTCGTTGACCTCAACCGCTGCATCGGCTGCGGCTTATGCACAACCAGATGCGAATTCGATGCCATCCATCTGACACGGGATCTGCCCGGTGCCTCAAAAATGGTGAAGTGCGAAGACAAGTTCCCGT
This sequence comes from uncultured Erysipelotrichaceae bacterium, assembly GCA_947167125.1. Lineage (GTDB taxonomy): Bacteria > Bacillota_I > Bacilli_A > Erysipelotrichales > Erysipelotrichaceae > Bulleidia. The sequence goes on along the minus strand of CAMVGT010000107.1, from coordinate 4,258 downwards.
ATGTCGGCGCTTATGCGGCAAAGCGCGGTGCGAAGATTGCGGCAGGTCTTGTCAAAGACGCAATTAAAATCATAAAGAAATAATTCCGATCAATCTGAAATCAGATGACAGAATAAAACCGTCCGGTGATCAAGCCGGGCGGTTTGTTTGCTCTGAAACCGGATTATTTTCTTTCCGGGAGCGGACTGCCTTCTTCTCTTCCGTCAGGCATCAGATACGGCTGCATTTTCCCGCTGTAAATGGTGTCCGTGACTTTCTTTCGGAATCCCTGCAGATATGCCTGATTAAATTCTTCTGCTGTGCATATCCATGGATGTACGGTGCCTTTTTCCCAATGATCCCTGACTCTGTTCAGTTCTTCTTCACTCTGATGAACCGCGCTGAATGCATTGCATGCGTAAAGGTCGGTGAACAGTCTGAAATATTCGATTGAATTTTCATAGAGTCTGGCTTCCGGGAAGTTGGGCCAGACAGCAGAACCGCCCATGACACCGACTGAAATTTCTTTTCCATGGAATGATGAATTGAAGATAAAGGACATACAGCCGGCACTGTGACCGGGTGTGGAAATGCAGAGAAGCTCTGTATTTCCTGTTTTCATGCAGAGGCAGTCATCCATCAGAATATCGATCTTCTGCGGACGCGGCTGCACAAATGCAAATTCGGTCGGAACTGTGCTGAGAAGATTCCATCCGGTTCTGCTCATGGCGCTCAATGCATCAGGGCAGACTGTTTTCTGCAGCCTTGTCAGGCCGCCGTAATGGTCGTAATGTTCATGGCTGATCACAATCAGGCGGATCGCAGCCGGATCAAGTCCCATCTCTCTGCAGCTTTTGACAATATGATCCGCTTCCGCATCATTGGATCCGGAATCGATCATGATCAGTCCTTCCCCTGTATCGATGATCAGAACACCGACTGCTTTGGAACCCATCCAGTAAACATTGTCAAAGACTTTCAGCGGTGCGATGGGCTGAAGGGGTGAATTTTTCGGAAGTTTGGAAACGGCAGGGTCCGACTGAAAGGGAAGAAACGGTCGTTTTACGGAAAGGACAGCAGCTTCTTCCGGTGAAACCGCAGTAAATAATTTCTTCATGGTCTGTTTTCCTCTTTGTATTTCCAATGCATGCATATGCATCTGTATTTACAATAACATCTTATCAGACGGATTCTCATCATGGAATCAGCGTTTGAATCAGAACAATTCTGTTACAATAGTGGGTGGAGAAAACAATATGACAGATCATAAAACATATGATGTCCTGTGTGCCGGAATTGCCACATGGGATACGATTTTCACCGGAATTGACAGCGATCTGATGTCAATTGACGGGATTCTTGCAAAAGGGTATCTCTCTTCTTCGGGAGGCGATGCGGTCAATGCGGCAGTCTCAATGTCACGCCTCGGCATGAAAACCGCTTTATGTGCTCTGACCGGCAAGGATTCAGCCGCAAAGCTGATTATGGATGAACTGGAGGAAGCAGGCGTAGAAACCGGCTTTATGAAGCATTCTCAAAGCGTCAATACCGCATCTCCGGTACTGCTTGTCGATCATAAAGGGGAGCGCCACATCATCCGGGTTCCGGACAACGGCAATCATTATTTCAGAGAAGACATGGTCAGCGATGAAGCACTGGAATCAGCACGACATCTGCATTTTGCCAGTGCCAATGTCATGAAGCGGATTGATGGAAAGCCGCTCGGAAAACTGTTTGCGCGTGCAAAGGAAAAAGGATTGACGACTTCGATGGATGCGTCCTATGACCGGGATGGAAACTGGATGAAGAATATCGAAGACGCGCTGCATCACTGCGATATCTTTATTCCCAGTCTTCAGGAAGCGGAGATCTATGCCGGTACGGATGATCTGAACGGTATCTGTGATTTCTTTTCGCAGTTTCCGCTGCAGATCTTCGGCATCAAGCTCGGTGAAAAAGGCGTTCTTGTGACAGATTTCAGGGAAACATACCGTCTGGGAACACTTTATGAAGGAAAGCCGGTTGATACAACCGGAGCAGGGGACGCGTTCCTTGCCGGATTTGTCAGCGCATGGCTCAAAGGATATGACATACCATCGTGTGCGGCAATCGGCAGTGCCCAGTCGGCATCGGTTTTAAAAGCACCCGGCGCTAACCGCAGTGCCGGAACATGGCAGGAAGCACAGCAGCTCTGTGAATCAAGAGGAATCACATTGAAAAGAAGGTGAACGATGAAACTGACAGTCAGACAGATGCTGGAACATATGGAACTCACCATCGGCCAGGCGACCAACTACTTCACAATGAGCAGAGGCAGCTTCCGCTATACTTCATTGCCAAGATGGCGCAGGAAGCTGATACCCGTCGGCCATTATGAAAAGGAAAACGGATTTGAAATTGCATTTTACAATCCGCGGAAAGAAACTCTTCATACCGTCCGTGTCGTCATTGAAAACGGCAGATATCATGTCACCGTTCATGGCGATGAAGAAAATGTGAACCGCTGGTGGATCACGATTCCGTCACTTCCCGATGAACATTTCTACGGATGCGGGGAAACCTATTCTGTATTTGATCTCAAAGGGGAGCGGGCAAGAATCTTTGTGGCGGAGCACCAGAATACAGACCGGATTTCCAGAAAGATCATCCGCTCGATGATCAGCGGACCGCAGAGGGATGAAGTCCGTCCTTTCCGGGAATATGAATCCTATTATGTGCAGCCGACCGCTGTTTCGAGCAATCACTACTGTATCCATGCGGAAACAAATACATACAGTGAATTTGATTTCCGCAATGATTACAGTACAACCTTGCATTTTCAGGAAGAACCGGTCTTCTGGATGCAGGAAGAAGAAAACTTTCATGACATTTCAAAAGACATCGCTTCCATACATGACTGTTACGGAAGTCTGCCGGAATGGATTCATGACGGTGTGATCCTGGCTGTGCAGGAAGGCTGCGGCGCGATTGAGCGGAAAGTCCGTACGGCAAAGGATGCCGGTGTTCTGGTCAATGGCGTCTGGTCGCAGGACTGGTGCGGATGCAGAAGAACCGGATTCGGCTATCAGGTGATGTGGAACTGGGAAGCGGATGAAACGCTGTATCCGGATCTGAAGAATAAAATTGCGGAATGGAAGAAGGAAGGCGTGCATTTCCTCGGCTATATCAATCCGTTTATGGCGATTGAAAAAGATCTTTACCGCTATGCAAGCGAAAGAGGATGGTGTGTCAAAGACCGGGACGGAAACGATTATTTTGTGACGATTACAACCTTCCCGGCCGCGATGATCGACTTCACAAATCCGGATGCCTATGACTGGTATAAAAACCTGATCAAGGAAAATATGATCGGCATCGGCATGTCGGGATGGATGGCGGACTTCGGCGAATACCTGCCGGTGGACTGTGTTCTTTACAGCGGGCAGGATCCATATGAAATGCACAATCAATGGCCTGCCATCTGGGCAAAGATGAACAGGGAAGCGGTTGAAGAATGCGGAAAGAAAGATGAAATCTTCTTCTTTACAAGAGCCGGCTATACCGGAAGTCTCGGCAATACGGCAATGATGTGGACCGGCGACCAGCATGTCGACTGGTCGAAGGATGACGGTCTGCCCAGTGTGATTCCCGCATCGCTTTCCCTTGCGATGAGCGGACAGTGCATTACCCACAGCGATGCCGGCGGCTATACCACCGTGCTGAATATGACAAGAAGCGCCGAGCTGCTTGCCCGTTGGCAGCAGATGAATGTATTCACGCCATTGTTCCGCATGCATGAAGGAAACCAGCCTTCACGCAATGTGCAGTTTGATCATGACAGAGGACTGTTAAGTAATCTTGCTTATTCATCAAAGCTTCATGCGGCTTTAAAGCCGTATCTATTGAAGCTGATGAAAGAAGCGGAACAGGGCATTCCGATGATGCGTCCGCTGTTTTATGAATATGAAGAACTGTGGGAGGAAAAGGAAGAATATCTTCTTGGAAAAGACATCCTTGTGGCACCGGTTCTGACTGATAAAACAGTGTCCAGGGAAGTCCGTCTTCCCCATGATGTATGGATTGACCTTTATACAGGAAAAGAATATACAGAAGGAACATATACCATTCATACCGGCGTGCATTACATCCCGGTTCTGATCCGTAAGAACAGGGAAATGCTGGATGATGAAACACTGAACAGACTCAAGGAAATTCTGAAAGTGAACTGGTGAAGGAGAGAATAAACGTCAATCACCCCGCCTAAGTTCTGATGAACTATAGGCGAGGCTTGTAAGCAGGA
>CAMVGT010000106.1 GCA_947167125.1 uncultured Erysipelotrichaceae bacterium | reverse complement strand
CATTCTCGGCTGTGTGCTGACGCTGCAGCTTGGCGCATTCTCGGTTGTTGTCGAAACGACTGTTTCCGGCATTACCGAACTGCCGTTCGGCGCTTTTGCCGGACTGATGCTGCCGATTCATCTGGCAATCGGTCTGATCGAAGGCCTGATTACTTCCGCCGTTCTCTGCTTTGTCTATGAAACAAGACCCGAGCTTCTTACCGGCATTGAAAAAACAGGCGCACCCGCAAAATTCTCATTGAAGAAAGTTGTCGCATGTCTTGCGGTCCTTGCCCTGGTAACAGGCGGTGCCTTCTCCTTATTTGCAAGTTCCAATCCGGATGGGCTGGAATGGGCATTGTTCGGAAATGAAGAAAACGGCTACGCTGCCAACATGGGACTGGACGAAGAGAATTACGGTACGCAGAGCACTGCGGCAGATACAGCCGCATCCATCCAGGAAACAACATCGTTCCTTCCCGATTACGCATTTGCGGACAGTGACAGTGCGGCCGGCACAACCGTATCCGGCATTGTCGGAAGCGCGATTGTCGCAGCGATTGCGACAGGCATTGCATTCATCGGAAAGTTCTTCCGCAGAAAAGCTTCTTAAAAAGAAACGGGCAGGAACGTTGACAAATGTTCCTGCTTCTATTTTCATTGACCATATGAACAGAGCACAGCAGGCACTTTACGAAATGAAACAGACAGATGAACTGGCGATGATGGATTCACCGGTTCATCGTTTTTCTGCTTTAAGCAAGCTCATGGTCACAGTCATTTACATTGTCACAGTCATGTCATTTTCAAAATATGATTTCGGCGGTGTGTTCATGATGGCTCTGTATCCTTATTTAGTCTTCCAGCTTTCCGGACTGTCTTTTAAGCTGTGCATGTACAGAATGCGCTATGTCATTCCCCTTGTCGCCTTTGTCGGCATCTTCAATCCGTTCATTGACAGAACGGTAATGTTTCAGGCCCGTTTTCTTTCCGTAACAGGCGGAATGATTTCATTTGTCACATTGATGATCAAAGGCATCCTGTGTCTCTGTGCTGCTTTCCTGCTGAGCGGCACAGCGCCGGTGGATGAAATCTGCGGTGCACTCAGAAGACTCCATGTGCCGTCCGTTTTCGTCACGGTATTCCTTCTTGCCTACAGATATATGTCGGTATTGATGGAGGAAGTGGCTGTGATGTCGGATGCGTATCATCTCAGGGCTCCAAGGCAGAAAGGCATTGCCTTTGAGACATGGGGTTCGTTTCTCGGTCAGCTGTTATTGAGATCAATGGACAGAGCGCAGGAATTATATGCGGCAATGCAGTTAAGAGGCTATGACGGTGAATTCCGGCAGACAGGAAATACAAAGGACAGATCGGTTTCCTTTGTATGGTTTGTTGTCTGGACCGCAGTCTTCCTGATCCTGCGCTTTGTGCCTGTCGCATCACTCATCGGAAATCTGTTTGTGAGGCAATTATGATTGAAGTAAAGAATCTGACATTTGCATATGAAAAGGAAAAGCCTGTGCTTCATGATATTTCCTTTACAGTCAAAGACGGTGAAAGAATCGGACTGATCGGAGCCAACGGAGCCGGCAAGTCCACATTGATGAAAGTGATGCTGGGACTGCTGGATGGGGAAGGAAGCGTGATTGTCGAAGGCATTCCGGTCACGCAGAAAACACTTGCCGAAACAAGAAAGAAGCTCGGTTTTGTACTGCAGAATTCAGACAATCAGATGTTCATGCCGAAGGTTTATGACGACATGGCATTCGGACTGCTGAATTACGGAATGAATAAAGAAGAAACAGAGAAGAAGATTGATGAGGTTCTTTCCTCCATGCATATTGAGTATTTAAAAGACCGCTATAACCACAGAATCTCCGGCGGCGAAAAAAGAATGGCCGCAATTGCGACCGTACTTGCGATGGAGCCTTCCGCCCTTCTGATGGATGAGCCGACTTCGGCTCTCGATCCTAAAAACAGACGGATGATCATTCAGATCATCAATGATCTGAAACAGACCTGCATCATCACTTCCCATGATCTCGATATGATCATGGATACATGTTCCAGGGTGATTCTGATTGATGAAGGAAGAATCATCAAAGACGGTCCGGCTGTAGAAATCCTGCGTGACCGCAAACTTCTCGAAGCCCATGGCATGGAACTTCCTCTTTCCCTTTCCCGACTGTAAAATGGAATCAGAAGGAGACGGTAGAAATGATCACAGGAATTCATCATGTTTCAATGAAATGCAATAATCCCGAAGAATATGAAAAAGCGGTTCAGTTTTACTGCAATGTGCTCGGACTGCCTGTTTACAGACAATGGCCGGAAGGCATCCTGATCGATGCCGGCAGTACAAAGATTGAGATTTTCAATAACGGCGAAGGGCCCCGCATCAAAGGAGCGGTCCGCCATTTCGCCTTTGCCTGCGATGATGTCGACAGCTGTATCAGAAAGATCAAAGAAGCAGGATATGATGTATTCATTGAGCCGAAGAATATCGAGATCCCTTCCGATCCGCCCCTGCCGGCACGGATTGCATTCTGCACCGGTCCGCTTGGGGAAGAGATTGAACTGTTTCATGAAAAATAATGGAGGAAAAAACAATGTCCAGACTGAAAGACCTTCGTAAAATCATTGACGCTAAACTGATGGATGTGGATGAAACGAAGCGGAATTCCGCTGTCGCACATCTCTATGGTGTTTCCCTTGCCGGAACCATCATCGCAAAGAAAAGAGGACTGGATCCGGAACTTGTTTCGATGGCAGCGATGCTGCATGATATGGCCGCCTATCTTTCCGGTTCCTATGATGACCACGCCCATAAAGGAGCAGTTCTTGCGAAAGAAATCCTCGGTGAGCTGAATCAGACAGATGAAGAGGAAACCGCACTGATCTGTTCCATGATCTACCATCATGATGACAAGCTGATTGTTGATTCACCCTATGATGAAGCACTGAAAGACGCGGATGTCATCCATCATTGTTTCAATGACCTTTCCAAACCAATCAAAGAAAAAGAACAGAAGCGTTTTGACAGCCTCTGCGAAGAATTCGGACTGAACTGAAAAGTTCAGTTTTTTCATCAGATCCGCGGTTAAAATCATTCGGAAGCTGTCATCCAAAATCATTGAACGATCCTGTCATAATTGCATTGCGTACAGTCTTTCCTGCACTTTATAATTTAAGCGGAGGTATCACCATGGCAGACAAAACCATCATTTTATTCTGCGGCGCAGGCATGTCCACAAGCCTTCTTGTAAACAAGATGAAGGAAGCCGCAGCAGCCCAGGGCAAGGATTATGAAATCCATGCACACGCTCTTTCCGAAGAATCCAAATATGCCCCGACCGCTGACATCATCATGATCGGCCCGCAGGTCCGTTTCGAACTTGCAAACATGAAGAAGAGAAATCCGGGCAAAAAGATCACCGACATTCCGATGCGGATGTACGGCACAATGGACGGAAAAGGCACTCTCGCTTTAGCCGAAAAAATCATGGCAGAAGACTGAAAGAAGCGGAACCGCAAGGTTCCCTTTTTTCATATCCGGACTCTTAAACTGCAGGTATGGAGAGATATGATACGATGGATATGTGAAACCATGGAGGAACATCATGACAGTCAGAAACATTTTTTCTTATTATGTATTCCCGTTTTTCATCCTTTCCCTGATTGAAGGGGCGGCGGTCCTCTTCGGCACAATGATGAATGCTTCGGTGACAGTACCGCTGGCAATCATGATCATCGGTCTGGTTCTTTTCTATTGGTGGAAAAGAAAAAAAATGGACAGATCCGTATATAAGATGAATGTCTGTATCTTCCTGGCGGTCAGCGCACTGGATCTTATTTTACTGGTGATTTCAAAAGGATCCTTCCATTCTTCTCTGATCTCGATTCTGAGTGTTCCCCTTTTCCCGTTTATTCCCATGATTGTGATGTATCTGATCATCGGCAGCCATGAATCCCTGCATCTGGTTCTGTTTCTGACACTGTTTGCCAATGTTCTCATTTCCCGCTTCTTCTTATACGGAACTTCAAATCTGAAGAAACTGCTGATCCCGGTTCTTTCCGGATGCCTGTTTCTCACCTCAGGCTATATGATGTACCGCAATTCACCGCAGCAGAAATACAGCGGCCATGGATTTGATTATATGAACGGCTATTCCAGCACCGACTTTTCCGACCGCATGGTTTACAGTTCACCGGTAAAGCTTCCTGTTCTGGATCATCCTTCTTCCCTTCTGATTGAAAATGAAGAGGAAATGGTCAGAATGGATGGCGCGGAAGCCTGCTATCCGATGTATGCTTCAATCGCTTTGAATATCTATCAGAACATTGCGGAAATTGAAAAGAGTTATGTACTGAACAATAAGCCTTTTGACAACGGAAAATATGTAACATTCACCAACAGCGTCAACGGATACAGCCGTCTGATTGACGGAAATGTGGATCTCTTTTTCGGCGCAAGACCATCCGTCAAATTCACGGAATGGGCAGAGTCCATGGGAAAAGAAATCATGCTGGAACAGATCGCTTCCGAAGCATTTGTCTTCTTCACCCAGGGGGACAATCCGGTGGATTCATTGACTTCCGAACAGGTAAAAGCCATCTACCATGGCGATATCACAAACTGGAAAGAGGTCGGAGGAAAGGATCAGGAAATCATCGCCTTCCAGCGTCCGGCTGAATCCGGATCGCAGATCATGATGGAATACTTCATGGGTGATGTTTCACTGAAGCAGCCGCTGACTTATGAAATCTTTGATTCGATGGCAGGCGTGATCAATGTTGTCGCCCAGTATCATAATGAAAAAGGAGCTCTCGGCTATACCTTCCGGTATTTCCTGGAAGAACTCCATCAGGAAAAAAATGTAAAAATGATTGCGATTGACGGAGTTGAACCGACTGCCGAAAATATTTCCTCCGGTGCCTACCCTCTGATCACTCCGGTCTATTGCGCATATATGGCTGACAATCAGAATCCTTCCGTTCAGAAAATTCTTGATTTCCTCTTAAGTGAGGACGGACAGTATCTCATCTCGAAGTCCGGATACGCACCGCTCAATTAAAGCATGGCCGCAGCCATGCTTTTTTCAGATCTGCCACGGTTCGATCAGAACCGGTTCTTTTTCCAGTGCTTCGATGCTTTGGGAATTGAGATATTTTTTCAGAATCACTGCTTCATAGACATATTCTTCAAAATATCTGTCACTGCATACAAAGTAACCTTCTTTTCCTGCTTCCTTACCCCAGCTGTTTTCAATCTTCCATCTGTCCGGCTTTCCGTTTTCATCCAGATTGACACCGACCAGAATCATGTTGTGGGAGGGATAGCTGTCTTTGAGTTCGAGTCTGTCTTTCTTGTTCATAAACAGATCCGCGCCGCCGAAAATGCTGCTGTAATCAAAGCTGTCAATATCCCAGATCCCTTCCGTTCTGTCGCCATAGGCACCGGAATCGCAGCCGAAGAAAACCGGTTCCCCGTCTTTCAGCTGGGCAATGCAGAGTTCTTTGATTTCATCCATCGGAAGATTCAGGATGCGGATATCATGTTCAGCCATATTGCCGATCTTGTGATACTGATACAGCGTATGGAACTTCTTGAGATCTGTCGGTTCATTGATCAGGAATACATATTGTGAAAGATCCGTCCCGACATATTTTTCATAGAATTCTTTCGGTGACAGGTTCCTGTCGGAATGATAGACACCGTCTTTGTCCCTGTATTCAAAATGGAATGTTTCCGGCGGCATGCCGAAACAGATACATTCCGCCTTGAAGATTTCACCCATCATTTCTTCTTTGCGCTTTGAAGGATCCTTTCCTTCCGCAATCATCTTTCTTAATTCCGCCATATCCTTTTTCAGCAGGGTCTTCAAAAGGCGCATGAACTTTTCAGTATGAGAGGACTGATAAGTTTCCGGCATTGCGCTTTTCGGTACAAGTCCGTACTTTTCAATCAGGTTCACAGCCATCGGCCATAAGCCGCCATCCCAGAAGCTTTCAATGATATATTCCATCTTCCTGTCTGAGAGCGGCTTTGACGCATTCTCAATTGTCATCTCAAG
>CAMVGT010000105.1 GCA_947167125.1 uncultured Erysipelotrichaceae bacterium | reverse complement strand
CGATTGTCGAAAACAGGCATGCACTGCGCGGCATTATGGGTGTTGTCGGACAGGTCTTCAATGTCGAAAGCGGCTATGAAGAAGCAATTTCAACAGCACTGGGCGGGGCGATTTATCATATCGTGACAAGCGATGAGCAGAGCGCAAGAGAAGCGATCCGCTTCCTCAACCGCAACCAGTCCGGACGCGCCACCTTCCTGCCGATCAACGTTATGCAGGCAAGATATATTGCCAAAGACGCAATGATCATCTGCCAGAATACAAAAGGATTCCTCGGTCCTGCCAACCGGTTTGTCAGCAGCGATCCTGAATTTGACATCGTTGCGCAGAGCTTACTGGGCAATGTGCTGGTCGTGGATACGATGGAAACCGGCAATGAGCTTTCCGCCCGCACAAAGCGGCAGTATAAAATTGTCACACTGAACGGCGAAGTGATTCACCGCGGCGGTTCCATGACCGGCGGCAAAACCAAGCATGACGCCAATATCGTGACAATGAAGAAAGAAGCTGCGCAGGTTGCCCAGCGGATTGATTCCCAGAAGGCAAAAGTTGAACTTGCAAAACGCGCATACGATTCCGCCAACAGCGACCGCGAGATGATTGCCCGCACGCTGCAGGAAAAGCGTGTCGCGGCAGCTGCGCTTGAGCCGGTTGCGGAAGCCAAGCAGGCAAAATACGAAAAGCTGCGCAATGATTATGCACTTCTGAAGCATGATGATGCCAGGGATGAGGATCTTGCGGAAGCACATGCGGATGAACTGGTCATCAAGCTGAACGCGGCATATTCCCGCAGAGATGAAATCACATCTGAAATCAAAACAAAGCGGGAACAGAGAATCGCCCAGTCGCAGGATACCGAACGCAAGGAAGCGCAGCTCAGACAGGTGCGCAAGGATCTTTCCCTTGCCGAAGCAAGCGCCAACGCGATCAGGGTTGACCAGACACGTCTGGAATCGAGAATGGAATTCTCCCTGCAGAGATTAAGCAGCGAATACAAGCTGACATATGAATTTGCAAAGACAAGAGTCACCGGCGATCCGGTTGAAAATGCCAAAGAGGAAGTCGCTGCGCTGCGCGCGGATATCGAACGCCTCGGCAACATCAATATGAACGCGCCGGAAGAATACAATGAAGTCAATGAACGCTACGAGACATTGAAATCGCATATCGAGGAACTGAGCGCTGCCAGAGAAAAGATCCTGGCATCAATCGATGAAATGGATACTGTGATGAAGAAGCAGTTCAAGGAGATGTTCGACAGGATCAACACCGAATTCAACGACATCTTCCGCTCGCTCTACGGCGGCGGGAAAGCGATGCTGATACTGGAGGATCCTTCCGATATTCTCAACACCGGCATTGACATCGACGCCCAGCCTCCGGGAAAAGCGGTTCAGAACAATAAACTGTTCTCAGGCGGCGAAAAGAGTCTGATCGCGCTGTGCGTCCTGTTTGCGATTCTGAAAGTCAAACCGGTGCCGCTGGTCATTCTCGATGAGGTTGAAGCAGCGCTGGATCCGGGCAATGTCGAACGCTTTGCCCAGTATCTCCATCATTACACTGACAGAACGCAGTTCATTGTCGTGACGCACCGTCCCGGCACAATGGAAAACTGCGATGTCCTCTATGGCGTTACCATGCAGCATCAGGGCGTCAGCCAGATGCTGAAAGTTGAACTGCGCGAAGCCATCGATATGGCTGAACCGGCAGTACTGGAGGCGGTATCATGAGTTTTCTCAGCAAATTGAAAGAAACCTTCCTCGGCAAAAAAGAAGAGGAAAAAGCTGTCTACCTGTCCGGCTTCAAAAAGGCAAGACAGACCTTCGGCGATCAGCTCAATGAAATGAAATATGAATTCAAGGGAGTCGATGACGATTTCCTTGAACAGCTGACCATCATCCTTCTTGAAAGCGATGTCGGCATTGAAACAGCTGATCTGATCTGTGACAGATTAAAGGAAAAATGCACCGATTTCCCCGGACTCACATTCCACTGGACAATGAATTTCCTCATCGAAATCATGCAGGAAGTTTATAATGAATTCGAGGATACACCGATTGTTTACAATGAAAACGGACCGACCGTCATTCTTCTTGAAGGCGTCAACGGTTCCGGCAAAACCACCACAGCCGCAAAGCTTGCCAAGATGTATATGGGGCAGGGGAAGAAAGTCGCGTTTGTTGCGGCCGATACATTCCGTGCCGGCGCGATTGACCAGCTGGCAAAGTGGGGCGAACGCCTGGGTGTTCCCTGCATCAAGGGACGTGAAAACGGCGATCCGAGCGCGGCGATTGTCGACGGATGCCGCTTTGCCAAGGAAAACAATATCGACATTCTGCTTTGCGATACAGCAGGACGTCTGCAGAACAAAGTCAACCTGATGAACGAGCTTTCGAAAATGAACCGTGTATCCGCACGCGAAATTGAAGGCGCGCCGCATGATGTATGGCTTGTCCTGGACGCCACAACCGGCCAGAACGGTCTGTCACAGGCAGAAGTATTTGCCGATTCGACAACGCTTTCCGGCATCATCCTGACCAAGATGGACGGAACCGCCAAGGGCGGCATCGTACTGGCGATCAAGCATAAGCTTCATGTGCCGGTTCTGTTTATCGGTCTCGGCGAACAGCCGGACGATCTGAAACCGTTCGATCTGCAGTCCTATCTCTACAGTATTTCCCAGGGTCTGGACAGCAATGGATAAGATCGAAGTCAACGGGCTTCTGGATTTCTATGAGCCTCTGCTGACAGAGCGGCAGAGAACACTCTGCGGCTATTATTACCGCGAAGACTGGAGTCTTCAGGAAATCGCGGAAGCCGAAGGCATTTCCCGCGCAGCCGTTCATGACGCTGTCAAGCGGTGCGAAAAGGAACTTGCCGGCTATGAATCAAAGCTGCATTGCGTTGAATCTTATAAAAAGCGCATGCGCATCTATGAACAAATCCGTAAACAGGCGGATGAGGAAATCATCCGTCTGGTGGAACAATGCATCGAAACTGAAACCGAATAGGAGGTCAAAATGAGTAAAGTAATTGCAGTCAATTCCGGTTCATCTTCTCTGAAATTCCAGCTGTTTGACATGCCCAGCGAAACTGTCCTGACAAGCGGACAGGCTGAGCGCATCGGCCAGGAAATGGGCACATTCACAATTAAATACAACGGTGAAAAGCATGTCACAAATCTGCCTCTGCCTGATCATAAGGCAGCAGTCAACCTGCTTCTCAAGAGCCTGACAGATCTGGGTGTTGTTGAACATCTTGATGAAATCAAGGGTGCCGGCCACCGTATCGTCCAGGGCGGCGCTTATTTCAGCGGCTCCGCTGTAGTCGATGAAGATGTTGTCGCAAAAGTTGATGAACTTTGCGAACTCGCTCCGCTGCACAATCCTGCTCACCTGGTATGCTACAAGGCATTCAAGGAAGCTCTGCCGCAGATCGGACATGTATTTGTATTCGACACCGCTTTCCATCAGACAATGGGTCCGGAATCCTATCTCTTCCCGGTACCGTATGACTGGTATACACAGTACAAGATCCGCCGCTATGGCGCTCACGGCACAAGCCACTGGTATGTCAACAGACGTACAGCTGAAATCATGGGCAAGGATGTTGAATCCCTCAACATGATCACATGCCACCTGGGCAACGGCGCTTCCATTTCCGCAATCAAGAACGGCAAGTGCGTAAACACATCCATGGGTCTGACACCGCTCGGCGGCATCATGATGGGCACACGTTCCGGCGATATCGATCCGACCGTTGTCTTCTACATGATGAAGAAACTGGAATGCACACCGGATGAAATGGATACATTCCTCAACAAGCGTTCCGGTATGCTCGGCATTTCCGGCATCAGCTCCGATGCACGTGACATTCAGGCTGCTGTTGACGCAGGCGATGAAAGAGCGAAGCTGACTGTTGACCTCTACACAAATAGAGTCATCAACGTCATCGGCGGCTATTATATGCAGCTGGGTCATGTTGACGCGATCGTCTTCACAGCAGGTCTCGGTGAAAATGATGCGCAGATGCGTGCAAGAGTTCTCAAGAAACTCGAAGAAGGCATGGGCATCTCCATCGATTACGACCTCAACGCACAGATCCACGGAAAGGAATGCAAGATCTCCAAGGAAGACTCCAAGATTGAAGTCTATGTCATCCCGACAAACGAAGAGCTTGTCATTGCCCGTGACACAGTCAGACTGCTCGGTTTATGATGGACTTCAGCGGACTGAAAGAGTCCATTGAAGCCTTTGATTCCATTGTTATTTTCCGTCATATCAATCCGGACGGGGACGCGTCAGGTTCCCAATCCGCCCTCAAAACATGGCTGAAGGACAACTATCCTGAAAAGGATGTCTATGCGGCCGGCTCACAGATCTGCACACAGGGCGTATGGCCTGCCAATGATGAAGTGAGCGATGAAGTGATCCGTAAGAGTCTTGCGGTTGTACTGGATACAGCAGCGGCAAACCGCTGCGATGACAGCCGGTTTGAAAATGCCGCAAAGATCATCCGGATCGATCATCATCCCGACCGTACACCGTATGGCGACCTGTCATTCGTCAATGAAAAGGCAGCAGCCGCGTGTCAGATTCTCGCTGAATGGTTTGAACAGCAGGGAAAGCATATGTCTTCAAAATGCGCGGAGTATCTTTACAAAGGCATTCTGACTGACACACTGCGCTTCTCCACCAGCAATACCACACCTGACACATTGAAAGCGGCAGCCTGGCTGACCGGATTCGGAATTGATATTCCCGCCATCAACCGCGAACTGTTCGATCTTTCAATGGATGAATTCCGGCTGACCAGCGCGATCCGTGCCAAGGTCAATGCGGAATCATCCGGGTTTGCATGGCTGATCATGAGCGAAAAGGAAATGGAAAGCTTCGGCGTTAACGGATCGGAAGCACGCGGCCATATTGACGAAATCGGCCATGTGCGCGATTTCCGCATCTGGGCTATGTTCACGGAAAACAGAAAAGACGGCGTTCTGAGCTATGACGCAAGTCTGCGCTCCAAGAAAACCGACATTTCGATCATTGCCCAGCAGTTCGGCGGCGGCGGCCATAAAAACGCATCCGGCGTCAAAGGGCTGAGCGAAGCGGATCTGTACAAGATCAAAGAGCTTCTGAATCAGGCGGCTGAAAACGAAAACAGAATCTGAAAAGGAAGATTCCTGCAATTCATCATGCGGGAATCTTTTTTATGCAGCCTTTCTGTTCAGAAGGCTGCTTATCTCCCGTATATCAGCATGTGAGCTTCCTGGATGCGAAACATATCTGTATGATGCATGCAGGGAGGACTTTCCATGGGCAGAACACTGACAGCATTTTTTTCAATGACACGCAATCTTTCATACGGGAAAGTGAAGAAGCTGGTGATAGGACATACAGAACAGGCCGCAGATCTCATCTGTGACACCATCGGCGGCGACCTTTACCGGATCAATAAGACCGAAGCGCTGCTGCCGGAAAATATCGAATATCCCAAAGAGATCACAGACATGGACACATATGATACGGTTTATCCCGGCTATCCGATCTGCTGCCATAACATGCCGGCACCGGTAAAAGAATTTCTGAAGAAATACAGTTTCGCAGGAAAAACGATCATTCCTTTCTGCACTCATTCAGGCAGCGGAATGGGAAGAAGTGCGGATGAAATCAAACTGATCTGTCCGGACGCAAGACTGAGCAGGGGTCTTGCCGTTGCCGGTGCTCAGCTGCTGAGCGATCCGGGGCGGATACGCAGATGAGCAGAAGAATCCATTCAGTAAACGGAACAGCAATGTTCCTTTTTCTATGTTTATTCATTTGGTCTTTTGCTAAAATAGTGGCAGAAATAAAACAGGAGAAAAACAATATGAGCAAAGTGACTGAAACAACCAGAGAAAGCTGGATCAAAGCGACTTTTCCCGAATGGGGAACATGGCTGAATGAAGAAATTGAAAATACAGAGATTCCCGAAGGCAGTGTCGGCATGTGGTGGCTTGGATGCACAGGCATCTGGTTCAAGACACCGGGCGGTGCCAATATCACCATTGACTTATGGGCCGGCAACGGAAAAAGAACCCATGGCGACGGCAAAATCAAAGTCGGCCACCAGATGGCCAACATGGCCGGTGTACGGAAGATGCAGCCGAATTTAAGAGCGGTTCC
>CAMVGT010000104.1 GCA_947167125.1 uncultured Erysipelotrichaceae bacterium | reverse complement strand
ATTTCATGGTTCTCCATGAAGGGGATATCAATTTCATGGAACCGATTGACGCGTGCGACGGGTATCTGGGATGTGAGGCGGTACCGGCAGGATGATGGAATTTGCACTGCTGGCTTCCGGATCCAAAGGAAACAGTTTTGTATTAAAAGACGGCACAGCCGCGATTATGATCGATTGCGGCACAACCAAAAAGCATCTGTTTTCCTCTCTGGAAAAAACCGGAATCGCCAAAGACGAACTGGACGCTGTTCTGATCACACATGATCACAGCGACCATATTTCCCAGATCCGCCACTTCTCCAATCTGCCGGTGTATTCGCCGGTGGAAATCGACGGGGTGGATACATTTCATGTCACGCCGATGCGCAGCTTCTTTATTGAAACACTGAAAATCACACCGCTGGCTCTTTCGCATGATGCGCCGAATACAACCGGGTACATCCTGGAAGACGGCAATGAAAAGCTTGTATACATTACCGATACCGGCTATGTGAATGAGAATTATATTCCTCTTTTAACCGACGCGGACTATATCATCATGGAATCCAACCATGATGTGGGAATGCTGATGGGGACAAGAAGACCGCAGTTCCTCAAAGCCCGGATTTACAGCGATCAGGGACATTTATGCAATGAGGACTGTGCTGAGGTGCTGAGCAGAATCATCACGCCGAAGACAAAGCTCGCGGTTCTGGCTCATATTTCCCAGGAGGCCAACACCCGCGAACTGGCACTTGAAACAAACAGAAGAATTCTTCTTGACACATGCCGTGAAAAGATGAACAGGCAGCTGGTATTATGCGCTGCCGGACAGTATGAAATGATTCGGAAAGGATTATGCGATGAAGAAATGGATCCTGGCAGCGTTAGCTGTGCTATTGGTCTGGAATATCGTGCTTACGGCACAGATCTATTCGGGCAGACCGCATCAGAATGACAACGGCGATGTGACCGAAAACGTCATCGTTGACTATTCGACCGATCTGACCGAGATGGCTGACAGTGTCCGCAGCTCCATTGTGACGGTTGTCACCAGGGCAAACGGGCTCAACCATACCTGCAGCGGAATCATCTTTGCGGATGAACCGGACGGCGTCTATGTCTTTACCAGCGACTCCATTATTTATGATGAAGGGGAAACAGCTGTTTATTTCGACAGCGCCGCTTCAAGCGCAGCAGAAGTGATCGGAACAGACGCGGCAACCGGAACGGCATTGTTAAGAATCCAGCCGGAATTTGATGTGACTGTCATGAAGACAGCCGCAAGCGAAATTGTGCGTCAGGGTGAATATGCCGCATGCATGGGCGGAAGATCCGTTCTCAGCGGTTCGGCGCCGATCAGCTTCGGCATTGTCTCAAGGCCGGCACAGAGAAGAGTTGTGGCAGGCGGCACATGGTTTGCGGAAGTGATTGACACCGACGCGGCGGTCAGCTCGGAAATGACCGGCGGCGCGCTCATGAATATCGGCGGCCAGCTTGCCGGAATGATTCTTTCCCGCAATGTGACGGGTGAAAGAATGGCGACAGCACTGAGCGCGAATGAAATGAAGCTCATCTATGATGAATTCATCGCAGACGGCGAAGTGACAAGAGGAACACTGGCACTGACCGTGCGCAATACATCGGACATGCTGGCATATGAAAAAAGCGAACGGAATATCCGTTTGGATGTAACCAGCGGCGTTCTTGTGACCTATATCGCGGAAAACAGCAGTGCGGAAGAACTGATTCTGGAAGGCGATATCCTGCTGTCCATGGATGGCGCGGAGATCGCAGATGCGAAAACCCTGCGGGAAATGCTGTATGAACATCAACCCGGCGATGTCGTTGTGCTGAGCATTCTGCGCGGTGGGGAAACGGCTGAAGAAAGCGTGGAACTGCAGTGATCCGCCTGATTGCCTGCGGAAAAGTTAGAAACGGCTGGATGAAGCAGGGCATCGAAGATTACAGCAGCCGGATCAGACCGTACGATAAGATTGAAATCATCGAAGTACAGGATGAAAAAGCGCCGGAAACCAATTCGGAAGCGGAAAATGAGCAGGTAAAGAAGATTGAAGGGGAGCGGATGCTGAAACAGATCCGCGATGATGAATATGTCATCCTTCTCGATCTTGCCGGAAAAGAACTTTCTTCGGAAGCACTTGCGGATAAGATGGAGGATCTCTACAGCCATTCCCGCAGCAGAATCGTCTTTGTGATCGGCGGTTCTCTCGGTGTCAGCCCGCAGCTGATCAGAAGAGCGGATTTCAGATGGAAGCTTTCGGAAGGAACGCTTCCCCATCAGCTCTGCCGGATTGTCGTGCTGGAACAGATTTACAGAAGCTTCCGGATCCGCAGAAACGAACCGTACCATAAGTAAGCAAAAGGACAGATTTATTCAGTCTGTCTTTTTTGATACAATGGCATGGTAGTTTTAAGGGGGATTTTCATCATGATTCGCAGTGCAGGTGTACTGATGCCCGTGACATCTCTTCCTTCTCCCTATGGAGTCGGAACACTGGGCAAAGACGCAAAAGACTTTATCGACTTCCTGGCAGACGCAGGACAGACATACTGGCAGATGCTGCCGTTAGGACCGACAGGCTACGGAAATTCGCCGTATCAGGCGCTTTCCTCATATGCCGGAAGTCCGTATCTCATCGATCTGGATGAGCTGATTGAGGAAGGCCTGCTGAAAGAGGAAGAAGTGAAGGCAGTCAAATGGTTCAAAAAGCCGGACTGCACGGATTACGGAATTCTCTATAATGAAAAGAATAAGATCCTGAAGAAAGCGGCAGACCGTCTTCCGCTTATTCATCCGGAAGAATATTTTGAATTTGTTGAAAAGGAAAAGGGATGGCTGCGTGATTATGCAGTCTTCATGGCAATCAAAACCGAGCAGAAGGGCGAGCCGTGGACCAAATGGCCGCAGGAATTAAGAAGGCATGATTCCTGGGAAACCGCACGCAAGGCGGAAGAACTGGCAGAAGATGTCATTTTCTGGCAGCGGATCCAGTATTTCTTCTTCAAACAGCTGACTGCTGTCAGGAAATATGCAGAAGAAAGAGGAATTAAAATCATCGGCGATCTGCCGTTCTATATCGCAGCTGATTCGATCGATGTCTGGTCGCATCCGGAGGTCTTTGAAATGGATCAGAACAATAACCTGGTCTATGTTTCCGGCTTCGGCCCGGATGGCGGACATCCGAAGGGACAGAAGTGGGGCAACCCGCTGATCAGCTGGAATGCGCTCCGGAATTCGGATTATAACTGGTGGATTGAACGTGTTGATTTCATGTGCCGCTTCTTTGATGTGATCCGGATTGACCATTTCCAGGGCTATCTCAATTACTATGCGGTACCGGCAAATGACCCCGATGCGTCCAACGGCCATTGGCGCAAGGGACCCGGACTGGATGTCTTCCGCCGCATGGAAGCGCGGCTCGGCGGCAAGCAATTGATTCTTGAAGATCTCGGCCAGCTGACAGATGAGCTCAAGGCAATGGTGAAGGAAAGCGGACAGCCGGGCATGAAGATCATCCAGTATGCATTTGATCCCAATGATCCGGGTTCCTGGTATATGCCGTTCCAGTATGAAAAGAATTCGGTTGTTTATACCGGAACGCATGACAACAGCACCCTGCTTGGCTGGAAGAAGGCAAAGGAAAACAAGGACAGAATCAAGCGGGCAGAAGAATATATCGGCCTGAATAAAGAAGAAGGATTCACCTGGGGCATGTTAAGAGCGGTCTATTCCTGCCAGTCCGATCTTGCCATCGTGCAGATGCAGGATCTGCTGGAACTGGATGATTCAGCGCGCTTCAATGACCCTTCCGGAAAACATACGCCATGGACATGGCGGGCGCTTCCGGGATGCTTTGATGAAAAGCTCAGCGCGAAACTGAAGGAAAAAATGATGCTGTACTGCAGATACAACTGGGGAATCAAAGAAAAACCTGCATCCAAATGACCTTAAAGTTGAACCTTGAAAAATAAATGTAACCGCTTGCTAGACTGTTTGCATTGTTATAAAATACATGTAGTCAATATTGATGGGAGGTAAATTAATAATGAAGCAGATTTCAGTTACAGTTATTGACCCTGTTGGATTACACGCACGTCCCGCTACAGTTGCAGTTAACGCAGCTAGCAAGTTCAAGAGCGAAGTAAAGGTTTCCTATAAGGGCCGTACAGTCAACATGAAGTCCATCATGGGCGTTATGTCCCTGGGCATCCCGACACAGTCCGAAATCACAGTCTCCTGTGAGGGTGAAGACGAAGATGTCGCTGTTCAGACAATTGAAGATGTACTTCGTGCTCAGAAAGTCATCGCTTAATTAAAGTTGACACAAACTAGAGGAGACGCACTGAGCGTCTCCTTTTTTTCCAAATCCAAATATATAATTGAAAGATTGATACGAAAGGAAAGGTAAATTGAATGTATCTTGATGAGTACAAACGCTGGGTTGAAGCGGATCTGCAGGACTGCGATCTGAAGCCTGAACTCCTCAGCATCGCTGACAACGACGACGAAATCAAAGAAAGATTCGCGGTCGCACTGAAATTCGGTACAGCAGGTCTGCGCGGAACTCTCGGCGCCGGCACAAACCGCATGAATATCTGGGTTGTCAGACAGGCAACACAGGGTGTCGCTGACTGGGTCCTCACACAGGGCGGCACACAGACAGTCGCAATCAGCTATGACAGCCGTCTCAAGGGCTGGAATTTCGCAAGAGACGCAGCAGGCGTTCTGGCTGCCAACGGAATCAATGTCAGAATCTATGATGAACTGATGCCGGTTCCCGCTCTCAGCTTCGCTACACGCTATTACAACTGCAACGCAGGTATCATGATCACTGCATCCCACAACCCGGCTAAGTACAACGGTTTCAAGGCTTACGGACCGGATGGCTGCCAGATGACAGATGACGCTGCAGCGGTTGTCTATGATTCCATTCAGAAGACAGACGTTCTCAACGGCGCTAAATACATGTCCTTTGCGGAAGGCGTTGAAAAGGGACTGATCAAGTTTGTCGGTCCGGACTGCCTGAAAGCATTCTATGAAGCAATCGAAGCCAGACAGGTAAGACCGGGACTCTGCAGAACAGCAGGTCTCAAGCTCGTTTACTCTCCGTTAAACGGAACAGGTCTTGTACCGGTTACACATGTACTCAATGACATGGGCATCACCGATATCACAATCGTTCCCGAACAGGAATATCCGAACGGCTACTTCACAACATGTCCGTATCCGAACCCTGAAATCTTCGAAGCTCTGCAGAAGGGCCTCGAACTTGCGAAGGAAGTCGGCGCTGACCTGATGCTGGCGACTGACCCTGACGCTGACCGTGTCGGTATTGCCATGAAGTGTCCGGACGGAAGCTATGAACTGGTTTCCGGCAACGAAATGGGCGTTCTGCTTCTTGACTACATCTGCGCAGGCAGAATCGAAAAGGGCACAATGCCGAAGAACCCTGTCGCTGTTATGTCCATCGTTTCCACACCGCTGGCTGACAAGGTTGCGGAACACTATGGCGTTGAACTGCGTCACACACTGACAGGCTTCAAGTGGATCGGCGACCAGATCGCACAGCTCGAAGCTGCAGGCGAAGTTGACAGATTCATCTTCGGTTTCGAAGAGAGCTACGGCTACCTGGCAGGACCGTATGTCCGTGACAAGGACGCTGTTATCGGCTCCATGCTGATCTGTGAAATGGCTGCTTACTACAGAAGCATCGGTTCCTCCATCAAGCAGAGACTGGAAGAAATCTATGCTGAATACGGCCGTTACCTGAACAAGGTTGACAGCTTCGAATTCCCGGGCCTCTCCGGTATGGATAAGATGGCTTCCATCATGGAAGGCCTCCGTACCAATCCGCCCGCAGAGTTCGCAGGCAAGGCTGTTTCCAAGGTTATCGACTACCTGAAGCCGGAAGAAACAGGTCTGCCGAAGGCAAATGTCCTGATTTATGAGCTTGAAGACGGCGCGAAAGTAATCGTCCGTCCTTCCGGAACAGAACCGAAGGTCAAGACATACTTCACAACTCTGGGCAAGGATCTTGCGGAAGCACAGGCTGAAAAAGACGCACTTGCGGAAGCCTGCAAACCGATTCTTTCCTGATTCCGTAACAATCTGAGGGGATCTAACAGTTGAGTAGTTTAATGGCTATTCAATGAGGTTAGGTCCTCTT
>CAMVGT010000103.1 GCA_947167125.1 uncultured Erysipelotrichaceae bacterium | reverse complement strand
CTCGTCAGCAAGGAAGCAAGCTTCCTCCTGTTACCGTCCGACTTGCATGTATTAGGCCTGCCGCCAGCGTTCAATCTGAGCCATGATCAAACTCTTCATTTTAAATTTAAGTTTGTGTCAGTTCCCTGACTTTCTCATGACTTCGCTTCTCACTGACTTTCTTTTCTTTGACGTGTCACTGATTAGTTCTGTCTTTTTTTCTTTCAACTTCACTCTCAGTGCCCACACAGATTGTCTTTACTGCTTTGTTAAAGAACTTCACGTTTTTGCCGTGACAACGGGTGCATATATTACCAACTTTTTTTTTCTATGCAATACCTTTTTGATCTTTTTTTTATTATTTTTGATCTTTTGTATAGATTTTAATCCGATTTATATGATCTTTTTAAAAATCGTTTGATATTTATACTGTTTTTTCAGTTTTTTTTCCCATATTCTTTATTCTCCCGGCTTATTTTAACAGATTTGCAGGATTCAAAGATATAATGTGATGCAGAATCAGGAGTAAACAGTATATGGGACATTTTTATTTTGTGAGACATGGCGAATCGCTCTGGAATGTGGAAAATAAGATCTGCGGAAAGACGGATATTGATTTAACCGAAAAAGGATACCGGCAGGCTGAAGAAGCCGCAAAGAATTTTATGGATCAGGGACTTCACGCCGATATCATTCTTTCTTCCCCGCTCAAACGCGCACTGCATACAGCAGAAACGATCTCCCGGATTACCGGCATTCCGCTGAAAATCGATCCTCGCTTAATTGAGCAGGATTTCGGTAAATACGAAGGTACGGCAAGAGACGGGGAAGAGTTCCGGATTGCCAAAACCCATTTTCTCGAGCGCTATGAAAACGGCGAAAGCATGTTTCAGACAGCCCACCGGATTTATACAGTCCTTGATGAAATCACAGCCGATCCGGATCATGTAGTGCTGATTGCGGCGCATAACGGACTTGCAAGAATCATCCAGTCCTACTTCCATGAAATGACCAATGAAGAATTTGCTTCCTTCGGGATCGCAAACTGCGAGATCAGAAGATTCGATTTCTGAGCAGGCACTATAAAAAGAGCACGCGCAGTGCTCTTTTTGATTGGCTTTCAGATTTTCTTTTCGGCTGCTTCGAGTGCCTGAAGCAGTACTTCCGAAAATGTCGGATGGCCATGGATCAGCTTCAGTGCGTCTTTGACACTCATCTTCTGAGAAATCATCACTTCCGCTTCATGAATCAGGTCGGTTGCCCGCTCCATCATCATGACACAGCCCAGCAGCCTTCCTGTTTCCTTTTCGACTGTCAGCTTTACAAAGCCTCTCTCATTGGTCGCAATCAGGCTTCTCGCATTGGAGAGTGTATTGGCTTTGGCAGTAAATGCCGCAAAGCCTGCATCCTGTGCTTCCTTTTCCGATAAACCGACCGATGCGGTTTCCGGCGATACATAGACGCCGGAAGGAATCAGACTTAAGTCTCTGCGGAAATCATCATGGATGATCGCATGGACCGCGTTGACGCCCATCGCTTCTGCTGTATGGGCAAGCTGCGGATACGTCCCGGCGCAGTCGCCGATTGCGTAGATATGCGGGATGGAAGTCAGGCAGTTTTCGTCGATGACAAATCTGCCGCGTTCTGTTACAGGCGGATCCTGTTCAAAGAGATCCGTAACAGCTCTTCTGCCGGCTGCCATCAGAAGAAGACCGCATTCTTCTTCCTTTTCGGCTCCCTTTTCTTCATAGATGGCTTTGAGTCCGTTTTCGGTCTTTTCGATTTTCTTCAGGAAGCTGTTTGTATGAACGGCAATGCCGCGCTTTTTAAATGCAAGCGCCAGCGATCTGCCGGCTTCTGAATCCAGGTTCGGCAGCAGTCTGTCCAGTGCTTCAATAATCGTTACTTCCGTGCCGAATGCTTCATAGATGCCTGCCATTTCGCAGCCGATCACGCCGCCTCCGATGATCACCATCTTCGAACATGCAGGAAGATTTTCCAGAATGTCATCACTGGTGATGACACCTTCGAGATCCTTTCCTTCTACATTCAGAATCATCGGTACGGAACCTGCCGCAATAATGAGATCCCTGCATTCATGAATCTCATCATTGACTCTGACATGATTTGCGTCAATCACGGACGCGTGTCCATGGATGAAATCCGTCTTACCGGCTTTGAAGCCTTTTTCAATGCCGGTTCTTAGTGCACTCAGGATATTTTCCTTTTTGGCAAGGAGCGCTTCTTTGTTCAATGACGCCTGGGCTGTCAATGCGCTGTGCTCTCCTTTGACATCCCGCAGAAGATCGGCAGTATGCACAAAGGTTTTGGTGGGAATGCAGCCGCGGTTGAGACATGTGCCGCCGGCTTCCTTTTCATCAATCACACATACTTTCAGTCCGTATTTCTGCGCTTCAAACGCCGCTGTATAACCGCCGGGTCCGGCGCCGATGATAATCAGATCATACTGCATATCAATACCCCTGTTCTTTGATCAGCGCCGCGATGTCGCGGTAGATGAGATTGTCCGCATGCGACATGAGCTTTTCATAAAGCTCTTCCGAAGAGAATTCGCATCCTTCCAGCAGCACCGGGATCTGATCGATCAGATCCGGTTCCATCGAATCCGACCAGACTGTGCAGTCTTTGACCATGCCGTGATCGACCTTGAATTCCACCCGGACGCCTCCCCATGCAAAACGGGATTCGCACAGAGTGTCAAAGGGAGGATTTTCCCCTTTGATCCAGTCATCGCTGTCAAACAGACGGTAGTGTTTCTTTGTTTCGCTGCGGTCGGGATATTCCCTGCTTTCGGCAGTGAGTCCGTATTCTTCCTGCGCTGCTTCGATAATCAGCTTCTTCATGATTTCCACATTGAGAGCGGGATCGATCTCATTGAGATTCATGACTCTTGCGGCTACGGATTTCACGCCGTTGGAATGCATTTTTTCATTTCCGGGATTCAGGTATTCTCCCATTTTGGAAAGATCGCTGCTGATCAACAGTGTTCCGTGATGATACGAGAATCCTTTATGACGGTAATATGCATTTCCGGAAAATTTCTTTCCGTTTACGGTCAGGTCATTTCTTCCGGAAACTTCAACCGGGATCGAACGCTTCTGCAATGCCTTGACAATGACATTGGACTGCCTTCTGACATCGTAGTTGGCGTCATCGGTGATGAATGTGTAATTCAGATTGCCGAGATCATGATACACTGCCCCGCCGCCGCTTCTGCGCCTGACGGCGCTGACATGGTCGCGGGCAATGTTCATCAGTTTCAGTTCACTGTAATAATTCTGATTTCTGCCGATAACAGCTGTGTTGTCATTCTGCCAGAGATACAGAATCATTTCCCCCTTCTGAATCTCATCCAGAAGGAAGGCTTCCGCCGCCAGATTGTCTTTGGGTCTGAACTCAGGCGAAATGACAGTGATGAGCCGCTTAATCATCGAAACGGTACCTTAATACCGGATGGCGCGCGGCGGTGACTTCATCCGGGCGTTTGATATAGGAATGATGCGGTGTGTCATGAAGCGATTCCGGATTTTCCTGAATGGTTTTATAGATATCCAGGAATGCGGCAGCTGCTTCATCGAGTGTTTCTTTCGATTCGGTTTCCGTCGGCTCCAGCATCAAAGCCTCATGGACATTGAGCGGGAAGTACATTGTGGGAGGATGGATTCCGTAATCCTGCAGTGCTTTTGCGACATCCATCGCGCTGACGCCCGTTTCCTTTTTCAGATTTTCCAGGGTCAGTACGAATTCATGCATGCAGATGCCGGGCTTTGCGACTTCATAGGTATCTTCAAGAAGATGCTTGAGATAGTTCGCGTTCAGTACAGCGTTCTTCGCTGTTTCCGGAACACCCTGCTTTCCTAAAGTCACAAGGTATGCAAATGCTTTGACAACAACCAGGAAGTTGCCGTGGAAGCTTCTGACCATACCGATGGAATCCTTTCTGTCTTCCCATTTCAGAGTGCCGGCTTCTTCAACGATCCGCTGGGAAGGAAGGAATTCCGCGAGGAAGGATTTGCAGCCGACGGGGCCGGATCCCGGTCCTCCGCCGCCATGAGGCGTGGAGAAGGATTTGTGCAGATTGAGATGGATGCAGTCAAATCCCATATCGCCGGGTCTTGCGATTCCCATGACCGCGTTCAGGTTGGCGCCGTCATAGTAGCAGAGTCCGCCTGCTTCATGAACGATATCGGTGATCTGTTTGATATTCTTATCAAAGATACCGAGGGTATTCGGATTGGTTAACATCAGGCCGGCTGTATCTTCGCCGACTGCCTTGCGCAGTTCATCAAGATCGACGCATCCGTCTTCGCTTGAAGGAATGTTGACAACCGTGAACCCGCACATCGAGGACGATGCCGGATTGGTGCCATGGGCGGAATCGGGAACGATGATCTTGACCCTCTGTGTATGGCCGTTAACTTCATGATACTTTTTGATGAGCATCAGTCCGGTCAGCTCGCCATGGGCGCCGGCTGCCGGCGTGAATGTCATCTCATCCATGCCGGTGATTTCACAGAGATATTTCTCTGCTGTTTTTAACAGTCTCAAAGATCCCTGGGCATCCTGCTGGGTCGGATGAATCTGTGTGAATCCTTCCAGTGCGGCAGCTTCCTCATTGATTTTGGGATTGTACTTCATCGTGCAGGAGCCAAGCGGATAGAATCCGTTGTTCACGCCGAATGTATGCTGTGCAAGCTTTGTGTAATGTCTGGAAATGTCCGTTTCGGAAAGTTCCGGAAGACGCGGCGCAACTGCGCGTGTTTCCGCGAATTCATATACCGGAACATCATTTTCCGGAAGAATCGTGCATCTTCTTCCTTTTACACTTCTTTCAAACAGAGTTTTCATTTCGAAACCTCCTTTACAAGCGCATCGATTTCTTCTTTCGAATTCATCTCCGTGCAGCACCATAAGATGCCGCCTTCCACCGGCATACCGCCGAGAATTCCTTTTTCCGCAAGTCTTTCATTAAGAGCTTTCGGATCTTCACAGTTCATGACAAATTCATCAAAGAATTCACCGTCATATTTCAGGGTGAATCCGGCTTTCTTCAGTTCAGATGCCAGATAATGCGCTTTGGATGCGCACTGCTCAGCGACTTCCTTCAGTCCTTCAGGTCCTAAAGCCGCAAGGTAAACGGAAGCGGTCAATGCGCATAATGCTTCATTGGAACAGATATTGCTGGATGCTTTTTCACGGCGGATATGCTGCTCACGTGCCTGCAGTGTCAGAACATAAGCTTTCTTTCCTTCTGAATCCACTGTTTCGCCGACAATTCTTCCCGGCAGCTTACGCATCAGCTTCTGTGTGGCCGCCATAAATCCAAGATACGGTCCGCCATAGCTTAACGGCATGCCGAGCGGCTGACCTTCGCCGACGGCAATATCAGCGCCGTATTCTGCCGGTGAAGGCAGAATGCCCATCGCTGTGGGATTCATCGAAAGGATGACCGTAATGCCTTTTGCATGTGCAGTTTCGGCAATTTTCTTCACATCCTCAATGAGTCCGAAATAATTGGGCTGCTGAATGACAATGCATGAGGCATCATCAACCAGATCTTCCGGATCGGTTAATCCGTTTTTGAGATTCAGTGTGACAATTTCATCTTTTGCGGCCCAGCCGTATGTCGCAATGACCTTTCTGGTATCGGGATGAACGCCTTCGGAAACCAGAACCTTTTTCTTTTTGGGAGAGCGGCACATTGAAACTGCTTCGGCAGCCGCAACAGCGCCGTCATAGACAGAGGCATTGGAGACATCCATTCCTGTCAGTTCGCAGATCATCGTCTGGTATTCAAAGATCGACTGCAGAACGCCCTGGGAGATTTCAGCCTGATACGGCGTATAGGCAGTCACAAATTCTTCTTTGTTTACAACGCTTTTTACAATCGCGGGAATGTAATGATGATAGGCGCCGGCACCGCGGAAGATGGATGTATAGACTTTGTTTTCCCTGCTCAGCTGCTTTAAAAGCTTCGCAGTTTCCAGTTCGCTTTTTCCATCGGGAAGATTGAGTTCCCCATGTACTTTCAGCTCATCCGGAATATCCCTGTACAGATCATCAAAGGAAGAAAAGCCGGCCTCCTTCAGCATTTCTTCTCTCTGTTTTTTTGTATTGGGAATATAGCTTCCCATCTTAATGCTCCTCGGATTCGCAATGTCTGATGTAATCATCCGCGTCCATCAGATCATCGCAGTCTGAAACATCCTTCAGACGGAACAGCCAAGCGCCGTACGGAT
>CAMVGT010000102.1 GCA_947167125.1 uncultured Erysipelotrichaceae bacterium | reverse complement strand
ATCCTGTCTTCTGCTGTGGGCGTTACACTCTACTACATCATTGAAAACTACGGCGTGATCCTGACTGCCGCATCCACCGCCTCGTTGATCGCCGGCTGCTATCCGGCCATCACCCTTGCGATCGGCGCGCTGTTTTTCCATGAAGAGATCACATGGAATAAAATGGTAGGATTGCTGCTGGCGCTGGCCGGCATCTTTATCCTTTCTTATTCCGCGGCTTCCTCTTCCAGCAGCATCCTCGGCATTGTACTGCTGATCATCGACGGAATCTTCTGGGCGCTTACAACTATATCGTTCAGGCAGTCGATCCTTCCCTTTCTTCTTTTACAATCACCTATTATCAGACCATTTCCGGCACATTGATGTTCATGCCTTTTCTCTTATTGGAAAAAGGAAGTGAAACGGTCTGGAATCCTTCTTCCGTCGGTGCGGTTTTGTATCTTGGCGTCTGCTGTTCCACCCTTGCCTATATGCTGTATAACGCAGGTCTGCGCGGGGTTTCGGCTTTTACGGCAGCGGCGATGTTAAATGTCATGCCGCTGGCCGGAACTTTGTTATCGGCACTGATTCTGCATGAAACGGTTCCCCTGCGCTCATTGCTTGGAGGAATCTTAATTATTATAGGCGTATTTTACAGCAGCAGGAAAACCTGAAAAGGTTCTCTTTTTTTATTTGCTTTGGTACAATACTGATTATGCTGAAAAAAGTTGTATTCGCGCTGCTGGCGCTGATTGTTGTATATAGCTGTGCGGTTGTGGCATTCCGCATTTACGAACCGAGAAATGATACGAACGTGGTCGAGGAAAGTGCTTATCTTGATTATGATTCACTGAAGGAATATGTTCTTTCGACCGGTGAATCTGTCACGCACTATTTCTTCTTCTATTCCCGCAATGACAATGACTGTGTCTATGTCAAGAATACAGTCCTGGCATCGGTTTCCACCAATACCCAGCTGCAGATCGACCGGATCATTGAAACTGTCGATATCACTTCCCTCGAGGACAACATGACAACCGGGAAGCTGGCAAATGACTGGGGTATCTCCAACTACCCTGCCTTTGCGGCCGTAACCGTATCGGAAGGAAATCCTTCCGTGCTCAACTCCCTGGAATATGACGGTGAAATCCCGCTTTCCGCAGCCCAGGTTGAGGAATGGCTTGCCCTTAACGGTCTCACAGCAGTCAAGCAGGAAACACCTGCCGGAAACTGAAAATTCAAATGAAATGCCGGAGCATCCGGCAGATGGCGTAAATCAAAAAAGATTTACGTTTTTTTTGTCAGTGATATCGTTTATTCAGAAAGGAATACAGAATCATCTGAAACAGGAACTTCATGAATATACCAGTGAAGATATCCAGCGAAGTTCCTTCAGAAATCTCTGCATATAAAAATATGACTGATATTGTGATTGGAAACAGCACTGCTGCATTGTTCCGCAATCAGTTCCTTAAATCAGATGATCAGCTGATCTGCCTGAATGACGATCTTTCCATCGGGCATCTGAGTCAGAACAGAAAAGCGGCTCTGAATGATATCGGAATTGATACTGATCCTGACTTTGAAAAAGCATATGCGGATTTCTTTGAACAGATCATGAATCTGAACAAAGATGATGATCCGGTGATCTGGACATCGCAGAGTCCCTGCGATATGGCCGGATGCTATGCGGCATGCAGTATGAGCAATCCGGAAATTTCAGAAATCAAAGCGGTCTTCCTGAAAGACCCTGCCGCGGTGATGATTTCTTCCAGAGAAGAATATGAAGAACTGAGAAAGAATGCCGTATGGGTTTCCGTTTCTGAATATGCACAGAAATATAAAAAACTGAAAGAAGAAAACAGCATTCTGCGTGCGAACAAAAACGGAGAACTGACCTCCGTGAATGAAGAGCATTATGATGATCTGATCAGGAAATATGCGGATGATAAAGAAAGCGGTATTTCCAGAGCGGTCCTTACATATCTCAATGAAAACGGTCAGCTTCTCAATGCGGAATTCATGGCTTACCGTCTGAAGAAACTGAATGTGTGATAACAAAAATGAGAATTCCCTTTGATATCAATTGATATGGGAATTCCCGTTTTTTATATTCAGCGTGCACCCTGTACTTTATGAGGAAGATACAGTTCTTCAAGATATGCGATATCTTCTTTCTCCAGATGAACTGAGAATGCTTTGGCGGCATCCGCAAAATGATTCTTTTTTGTCGCTCCGACGATCGGTGCTGTGACACCTTTGGCATAAAGCCATGCAAGAGCAGTCTGGCTCATGGAGATGTGATATTTTTCGGCAATCTCTGCGACACGTTCGACAATCAATATATCCTGCTGCTGCGTGCGGTCATATTTTGCGGCGCTCATGCGGTCGGTTTTTGAACGCAGGGAATCTGTATGCCATCCTGTATGGGACAGATGTCCGCCTGCTAAAGGACTGTAGGGAATCAATGAAACGCCGTATTGCTTACATACCGGAATCAGTTCCCTTTCATCTTCCCGATAGAGAAGATTGTAATGGTTCTGCATTGTTACAAACTTAGTCCAGCCATGATTCTCAGCAGCGATCATCATATTGTGGAACTGATAGCCGTACATTGCCGAAGCGCCAAGCGCTCTGACCTTTCCTTCCCTGACCAGTTCGTCAAGTGTTTCCAGTGTTTCTTCAATCGGGGTGTCATAGTCAAAGCGATGAATCTGATAGAGATCAAGATAATCTGTCTGCAGTCTGCTCAGGCTTCCTTCGATTTCCCTGCGGATGGCGTTTTTCGATAATTTTCCTTCATTGAAATAAACCTTGGATGCGAGAATGATTTTATCTCTCGGTATGCCGAGGTTTTTGAGTGCCTTTCCGATATATTCTTCGCTTGTGCCGCCTGAATACTGATTGGCAGTATCGATGAAATTTACACCGAGATCATACGCAAACGCGATCATATCCTGTGTATCGGCTTCATTCAGAGTCCATTGATGGAATTCTTCGGATGCTTTTCCGAAAGACATGCCGCCCACAGCAATCCTGGATACTCTGATCCCGCTGTTTCCTAATTCTGTATATTCCATGGCTTCTCCTCCCTCTCAATGCCGGCCACATACTGTCTGCCGATGACGTCCATGCACTGATTCAGCACCGGCTCAATCAGCGCAAGCGCGCTTTCTTCATCTTTCGCCTTCGCTGTGATCCTGACAATATTCCCCTTTTCATGAATATAGGGAGCGACGGTCGGATTGACTGAATCAAGAAGATCGCCGAGTCTTGCGGCAACCGGGGCTTCCCCTACTTCATTGACCGAAGCATGTTCAAAATCAAGCAGACGGATATCCAGGGAAACAAGGATCTGACGCGAAAGATTTTTGAGATACGGCAGTACCGATTCTTCAAACATCGGCTTCATTTCCTTAGGAACGCCGGGCAGAAGAATGCAGATGTGTCCGTCATCTTCCATGATCGATCCCGGAGAAAGGCCGTTATGGTTAGGCAGAATGATCGAATCGGAAGGAACGGTCGCGCATTTCAGCAATGACAGCCGCAGTGTTTCATCTGTGATTTCGGAAAGTCTGACCTGCATTCTTCTGACACTTTCCTCATCGGTTACAGGCTTTTTATGGAAATAGGAAATGATCATTTCCCTTGTGATGTCATCCTTCGTCGGTCCAAGACCTCCGGTCATAATGCATAAGTCCGCCCTGCTGTAGGCAATATCAAGAACGGATCTGATGCGCTCAGGATTATCGCCGACGGTTGTCTGGAAGTGCACATCAATACCGCAGTCTGCCAGCTGTTTTGAAAGATACTGGGCGTTGGTATTGACAATGTTTCCGAGAAGCAGTTCGGTTCCTACAGAGATGATTTCAGCGATCATATCATGCTCCTTTCAAAAACAGCACTGCTTACAGTGCTGCTTCCTTTGTTTCAAGTCTTTCCTGCGGCTGATCCGCCCATAATGCTTCAAGGCGGTAGGTCTTCCGTGTTTCTTCGGTGAAGATATGCACGATGACTTCATTCAGATCCACCAGCACCCATGTGCTGTCCTTTTCGCCTTCGCGCACACGGACATCATAGCCGTGTTTTGCGGCTTCCTGTTCCACGAATTCTGCCAGCGACTGGGCATGGCGGACGTTTCTCGCGGTTGTGATCACAAAGTAATCAGTGAACGGGCTGACCGCTCTCATATCGATGGTGACGATGTTTTCACCAAGTTTTTCATCAAGTGTTTTCTGTACGATTTCCAGAAGTTCAGACATGAATTCCCTCCGTTTTGTAAATATAGGCTCTGGATTCTTCTTTGATATAAGCAGCTGCCTCTTTGAGATTTTTCAGAGCCATGGCATTCTGCACACTTACATCATAACCCCTTAAGGGCTCAATTTTATCGGCAATATACAGAAGATGATCCCAATCTGTATTTCCATCCCCCAGGGTATGATGTTCCATCGCATTCATGATATCCGGATCGCTTAAGCGCATATGCTGCTTTGCGTAGATCACTGCGGTATAGCTGTGCCAGACCTTCGGGGAAAGAGACAGCCATTCAGGTTTATAGATTTCAATGATCTTCCGGTTATCATCATCGCTGAAGGCGTTCGTAATATCATGCAGCATCCCCATGATCCATGCTATGGGCTCTGCCAAGGCGGACGCATGTTTCGGCGACTGAGATGCTGTGGGCAGCGCGGTGCGGATTGCACATCGCATATACCGTTTCTTTCAGATAATATCCTTCCGTAATCAGATCTTTGCGGATGCCTTCAGCTGCCAGCTCATATCTGCCATTCCGTATTACTTCTTCATCTGATGCTTCAAACGGTTTTCCTTCATCAGTGATGACATGAAGATGGCGGTACGGTTTCAGTGCTTTTTTCAGCAGTTCTGTACGGATCTGTTTTGCAAGAATCCCTTCTTCTGTTACCGAAACATAAAGCTCATCAATGCAATGCTCCTTACGGTATTGTCTGAGCGTTTTTACTTCTGAAGCGGAAACAGGATCGAAGGAACAGGTCAGGATTTCAGTCATGGCAGGATAATCTTCGGTTCTTTGGAACGCTTGTACAAGACAATCTGTCTGCCGATGACCTGGATGCATTCGCTCTTTGTCAGTCTTGCCAGATCAAAAGCGACTTCTTTGAGGTCTTCCTCGCAGTTTTTGAGGACACTGATCTTGACCAGTTCGTGCTTGTTCAGATAATTGTTCACGGTATTGATCAGGTTGTCGCTGATCGCGTCCCTGCCGATCTGGAAAACGGGTTTTTCCGTCTGGGCAAGGGAGCGTAAATATACTTTCTGTTTTGTTGTAAGCATTACAGCATCGCCTTTCTGTATGTGACATTGACGCCTTTTGGCACATGGACCGAAATATTCTTCACAGTTCCGGAAACGCATGCCCAGCCAAGGCCGTCAATGACAATATCCATTTTGTTTTCTTCCATCCGTTTTCTTGAAACGGAAAATTCTTTATCAACGGTCGGCACCAGCATTTCACCCTGATGTTTCTGCCAGAGCTCATCCGCATTTTCACACTTCGAGCGGTGGATGTTCAGTCTTCCGGAAAGATAGAACACACAGCTTGCCTTTTCGCATCCATAGAGGTCGATTCTTGCAAGCCCGCCGAGCGCGAAGGACTGATCGCCTTTGAGCTGATAGACAGCCGGCTTGATTCTTGAATCGGGAACGATTGTTTTCAGGTCTGCTTCATCCGCGTCCATTAACATCGAATGCTCGATTTCAATGCCCGGCGTATCGATATAGACCTGATCCCCGATTGTGATCTCATTGAATCCGAGCGTTGTGCCGGGGTATCTGGAAACCGTCAGGGAATTATTGCCTGAAAGGCAGTTGAGCAGTGTGCTCTTTCCTGAATTCGCCTTTCCGATCACGGCGCACGGTCTTCCGTGCGCATATTCACCGACCGCTTCGCGGATTTCTTCAATCGCTGTCTGATCTTCCTTTGAGCTCAGGATCAATGTGCTGATATGGATGCCGAGATCCTTGAGTCTTGTAAAGACAAATTCAGCAGCTTTATGATCGCTCAGTGTTTCCGGCAGAAGATCGCGCTTGGTAGCGGCCATGATGATATCCTTGCCTGCCAGGTATCTGGAAAGTCCGGAAATCATGCCGGCTTCAAAATCAAACAGGTCGACAACCCATAAAACAGCACAATCCATTTCCGATACTTTCTTTAAGACATCAAACGGATCGATGCCGGTTTTCATGGATACGGTCAGATCGCCATAGTGGATCAGACGGAAACATCTCTGACAGTATTCGCTGTCTGCCTTGGGTGTATACCCGAGTGCTTTTTTATCTGTATTCTGCAGCTCAACGCCGCAGCCTCTGCAGCGGGGCATCATTCTTCTCCTTCATCGAAAAGTGAAATCTTTTCGATATC
>CAMVGT010000101.1 GCA_947167125.1 uncultured Erysipelotrichaceae bacterium | reverse complement strand
CTCTTTCTTTTAATTTAGTGTTAGTATATACTAACTGAAACGAAGGAGATTGAATCATGGATATAAAATTCGGTGATATTCAGGAAACCGCATTGATTCCTCTTGCGATCAAAGCAAGTGAAACTGCAAGACCCAATGCAAGAATCAGGGATTACAAGGCAAAGGAAATCATCGATACCCTCGGTGTCGATGTTTCAAAGTATGATCCGTTTCTTTCCCATGAAGGCGTTGTCGCAAGAACCATCATGTTCCGTGAACAGCTCAAAGAACTGATAAAGAAATATCCCGATGCTGTGTATATCAATCTGGGATGCGGATTTGATGATAAGTTTTCCCAGGTGGATAACGGAACACTGCAATGGTTTGATGTGGATCTTGCCGATCAGATTGCAGTCAGAAGAAAGGTTTATGAAGACCGTGACCGATGCATCATGATGGAAGGGGATGCCTTAAACGGAGAATGGACAAAGAAGATTCCGAAGTCCGACATGTACATCATTGTCATGGAAGGCGTTCTGGAATATTTCTCCAAAGAACAGGTAAAGACATGCCTCAACATGTTATGCGACTGCTTTGAACACGGCTGGCTTCTGGCTGAACTGCATTCCCCGTTTCTGGAAAAGAATTCCAAACATCATGATGCGGTAAAGAATACCAATGCCACATTCGGATGGGGAACAAAATCCGGAAGAGAATATCTGCAGCTTGAACCCCGCATGGAATTTGTTTCTGAACACAGCTATAACGAAGAAATGAAGAAATACACCATCCGCGGAAAGCTGTTTGCGATCATCGGAAAGAATATCAACAACCGGCTTGCCGTCTTTAAATGGTAATCAAAGAACTGTTCATTGTTTTTACATGAACATCCTGAAGAATATGCATCTTTGCCTGATGCATTCATGAAAGAAAATGAACAGGAGGACATATGAAAGTTCTGATATACGGTGCCGGTGTCATCGGCGGCCAGCTTGCACATGCACTGATGTTAAATGGCAATGAAGTAAAACTCATCGCAAGAGGATCATGGGCTGAAACACTCAAAACAGAAGGCCTCAGGATTCACCATTACATCCAGCGCAAAGATACCGTGGATCATCCCGGAATCAAAGAAATCATCGATGAAGAATATTTTGATGCGGTATTTGCTGTCATGCAGTACAGGCAGATGGAAGCCATACTGGATGATCTTGCCTTTTTAAACAGTCCGGTCATGATCCTGACAGGCAATAATCTTTCGGCTGAAAAAATGGAAGCTTATATCCTGAAACACAGCAGAACAGAAAGAGAAGTGCTCTTCGGATTCGGCTCCACAGCCGGATCAAGAGAAAACGGAAGACTTACAACCGTTCATTGGAAAAACGGAAACCTGACCATCGGAAAAGCAAAAGAAGAAGTCCCTGCATCTGTCAAGGCAATGCTTCAGAAGATCTTTTCCGGAAGCGGTGTTTCCGTTTCCTGGTGCGACAATATGGACGCATGGCTCAAATACCATGCCGCATTCATTCTTCCTGTCGTCTATCTTTGTTACAAAACGGATTGTGATCTGAAGAAATCAACGAAGCAGGACAGAACACTAATGTTGGATGCCGTGAAAGATGCCTACGGACTTTTGATGGAAATGGGAATTCCCGTCCGTCCTGAAGGAGATGAAAAATCACTGGAACCGGGAATCCTGAACGCAATGGTGAAGATCGTCATTTACTGGGTGTGCAGAACACATCTTGGCGCTTTATGCACAAGCGAACACTGCAGACATGCGCCGCAGGAAATGGAGGATCTTGATGAAGCATTCATGAAGATCCGGGCAATGAAACCGGAATATCCGAGACCTTGTTTTGAAAGCTTGCGTTCATTGATGCCTTGCAGGGAAGAGATTCATCAGACTTATTGGAAATGAATGATTCAGACAAAGGAGCGCATTCACTATGAAATTCTTTGAATTCGGAAAAGAACATGAAGAACTGATGGTTCTTCTGCATGGTGGGGGAACAAGCTATCTCGGCATTCTTCCCACTGCACAGAAGATCGCTTCCAGATATCATGTTGTATTGCTTGCCTATGACGGTTTCAATCCCAGTGAACCGGATACGGAATTTGTTTCTGTTGCCTATGAAGCAAAGGCTTTGGAAGATTACATCATTGAAAACTATGGCGGAAAGATCGATATCCTCTATGGGCTTTCCTATGGCTGCCGCACATTGATGCAGATTCTCGAAGACAGACGCTTAACAATCACCACAACGATTGCGGACGGCATGCCGCTGAAAGACTATCCGGACATCAGAAACAATCTTCTCAAAGAAATCTATCTCTTCTTTTTCACCGGAATATTCTTCGTCATCATGGGCCGAGCAGGAAAACTGCGCAAAAAGTTCCTTGCAAAAATCACCGGACGTTCCATTGAAGAAGCAGACAGAATCCTCTATACAAAGGCATCCTGGAAAAGCTGGAAGAATCAGGACAGATGCCTGATCGGCAAAAAGACAGACTTCAGTGTCTTTGCGGATACCGACATGCACATCTGGTACGGCATCAAAGGAACCGTAGATAAAAAGCTCTCAGAAGGCTTTGAATCACTGAAACAGAAGGGATATCCGTTCACCGTCAAAATCTTTGAGGACATGGGCCATGGCGGACTGATCGGAGAAAATACGGAACAGTTCATAAAGGAAGTCGAAACGGTTCATCATCCAGAACATGTTTCTTAATCCGGGATTTCTTTACAGGAGGAAACATCTGAATGGAAAAACAGCAGTCAGAACCTTCCAAAGAAAAGCATATGCTGAGGGATAAAGGAAAGGAGGTCAAAGCATGCTCATCATCCAGCTGATCCTGTTCTGTGCATTGTTCACACTTATGGTGAAGATTGCAGTCGGAAACAATGCACTCAACGGTTTATATTTCTATCCGAAACCCGTTCAGGAAAAAGTCTATGAACTTGGATTAACAGACCGTAAAACAGTCGCAGAAAAGAAGAAACGCTTTATGTTTCCTTTCGTTGCCATCCTGGCAATTGCACTGATCCTGATCATCCGTGTATGGAACGGCATCCATACATTCAAAGAAGCTTATTTACAGGCATTGTTATTCCTGGAAGTGATGAACTGGTATGACGGTATTGTGATTGACCGTCTATGGGTCGGCCATGACAGCTTCTGGATCATCCCGGGTACGGAAGAGATCCCGTTTGTTCAGACCTGGTCACAGGTCTTAAAGAAACGGATCATTCTGACATTGATATGGATTGCGGGGGCATCCATCATTGCCGGGATTGTCTGCATTCTTTAGAAACTGCAGAGACGGACACTGTACGGCTGACACAAAAACAAATGGAAGCCTCGCTCAGAATGAAGCAGACATTACCAGTAAGCTCTGCAGTATATTCTTTCTTCAGGTGAATCAGATGAGACTTCTATCGGTTTTTCCGATAAAAGTACTGCAGATTGCTGATTATTTTCATTTTCTGTTCATGATTCAGTTTGTGCAGAATGGTTTTAAGCAGCTGTTCCGTATGCGTGAGCCATCGAACTGAAACATATGTCCATCATCAGAGGATGAATGAGAATTCATCCCTTTTTTTACTGCATCACCATTTCATTTCAGGTTATTTCAGATGGTGCATCGTTTGCCGGGCATACATGCCTGATTTGTTAAAACACATGATATGATCTGCTGCTATGATCATTGACAGTACAATTCCGATCTGTTTTGATATGGAAGAAAACAGGTCGGAGGAAGAAACAGCGATGAAAAAAACAGACTTGCGGCATTTACAGATGCGATTCTTGCGATCATCATGACAATTCTGGTGCTGGAATTAAAGAAGCCGGAAGCGGCTGACTGGGAATCCTTATGGGCATTGCGGTCGGACTTTTTCTCCTATACCGTTTCCTTTTTCTGGCTTGGAGCCATGTGGGTGAATATTCACAATCAATGGAGCAGGATCGAAAAGGTGAATAACATCACGATCTGGTGGAGCATCATCATGCTGTTTTTCGCATCCTTCTTTCCCTATGTCACATCCTTTGTCAGCGAACATTTCACAAGCCTCTTTGCCCATATGCTTTACAGTGCGGTTGTGATCTGTGTCTCTCTTTCCAATATGGCTTTGGGAAGGGCAGTGGCCCGTGCAAACGGCATGCAGAGCGCACTGGATTACAGTTCCGCAAGGATTGTTGCCGCAGATCTAATCATCAAAGGAATCGGCATTCTTCTTGCCATTCTCTTCTATCCTCCGATCGCAATGTTTGCGGTCATTCTGGCCGGATGTGTTGTGACATTCCTGCCGCTGATCATGAACAGGAAAAAACATGCATGAGAAAGATATGGAAATCAGAGAAAAGAACATTCTTTCCGTGAAAAACCGCCATGAATTCCGTGCATGGCTGAAAGATCATGCGTCTTCAGAGACGGAATGCTGGCTGGAAGTGAGAAGAGGAAAACCGGATGATCCGTCTGTTTTCTGGTATCTTGATGCAGTCGAAGAAGCATTGTGCTTTGGGTGGATCGACAGCACAGTGAAGATGATCAACGGTGTGCGCATGCAGAGATTTTCA
This sequence comes from uncultured Erysipelotrichaceae bacterium, assembly GCA_947167125.1. Taxonomy (GTDB): domain Bacteria; phylum Bacillota_I; class Bacilli_A; order Erysipelotrichales; family Erysipelotrichaceae; genus Bulleidia. Next base: position 1,913 of record CAMVGT010000101.1, on the reverse strand, counting down.
CCGCGAAAGAAAAACAGTCCATGGACAGAACTGAACAAAGAACGTGTCCGCAGACTGGAACGGCTTGGATTAATGAGTGATGAAGGAAGAGCAGTGCTTCCGCCGATGGGAAGCAGAAGCTTTCAGATCGATGCAGATATTGTTTCTGCATTGAAAGAAGCAAGATGCTGGTCAAAGTTCAGAAGATTCCCATCGCTTTATCAGCGTGTTCGCGCTTATAATGTGGCATTTTATAAAAAACGCAATCCTGCTGTTTATGAACAGGCACTGTCCCATCTGATCGCCGAAACAAAAAAGGGAAAGATGTTCGGCGAATGGGATGATTACGGCAGACTCAGCGAAGATGAATCAGACAGGGACTGCTGACATCATCAGAAGTCCCTGTTTACAGAAGGAGATACAGCGATTGAGGTTACAGTTACACCAAAGACAGATACTGCGGTGCTGACACAGGAACAGATAAGCTTTTTTCAATGCTGCAGAATCGTCAGTTACTTATCAAATCAACAGCATTTTCAGGAAGGTGACCCTGATCGGGATACTTCTGTCGATATTTTTGACAGAAGTACCAAGGCTTCACTGCCCCGATGTACTGAAACAGTATAACCTGCAGGGATATGCTGTTAACGAAAGACAATTGAACTGCAGATTCAGATCATGCCGGTTCTATTGAAGGGAAAGAAGGGAACGTGCTTAAGCAAGTGAATGCGTATACAGATGCATTGACTTTGCCGGATCACTATGTCTTCAGTCTCTGACACCGCTGATGGGAACAGAGCCTGCAGATCGCATGACATACGTCAGCTGTACGCAATCCGGCAGGCAAAAACCAAAATGAATCAGACCTTCATTTTCAGTTCCTGAAAAGCAGCGATGACTGCGGCTGATCAGGACTTTTCTGTATGCAGTTCTCAGCAATCTCATGACATGATTTCCAACTCGTTTCCCAAATGAACATAAATGGATTTAAAATGGTTCCATAGAAAGAAAAGCAATATGGCAATGACATACAGTCTGCACCCGGGAGAAACTGAAATCCTCAGGGCTCAAAAAGTGAAATATGCACGGCTTATGAATCCGTCCGGCGATGAGCTGGTCCTGACCGACAGACGCCTGATTCTGATCAGGAAAGGCTGGAACGGGGAAACCAAGGATGTGCGGTTTTTTGATCTGCAGGATATTGATTTCAAAGACGGCGAGCCGGCTGTCTATATGGATGCGGAATGGGAAAGCCTCAGGCTTCTGATTATTTCCATCCATGGCAGAAAAGAAGAATTCGCATTAAGAGCCGCAGACCAGGATACCCTGATGAGATGGGTCAATGAGATCTGGTATCTGGTATCCGATCTTCCGCTGCCGTATCCCGATGCCGGCATCAATCCGGATTATTTAAAGGAGGACATGATCATGAAAGAACAGGAAAAACCGTTAAGCTATCTGAACGTTCCGACCTTTGACTGGAATGAAGACACTTCCAGGCTGACAATCCGGAATATTCCGGCCGCAGACTTCAATGAAGATACTTCCCAGTTTGCTGTACGCAGCATTGCCGCTCCGGAAAAGAAGCGGGTGACAGTCAGATGCTTTGCCTGCAGAGCGCCTTTGACCGGCGAAGTGGGTGAAGTTGTCAAATGCAGATACTGCGATACAGAGCAGACAATTCAGAGTGCGGAGTAATAACCATGGGACAGATCAAAGTCATATCCAATAAAACACCGGATGATTATAACGGTGCCAACCGCAGAATTCTGACTGCGGATGCGTTTGAAGAACACAGCGCGATCGTGCAGGGAATTGTGCTGAATGAAAATACAGGGGAGAGATCGGGAAAACCGAACCAGGTCTTCAACAGAACATTATTTGTTGTACCGGAAAATACATCCGCGTATATCTATTCGGCAACCGGCATTGAA
>CAMVGT010000100.1 GCA_947167125.1 uncultured Erysipelotrichaceae bacterium | reverse complement strand
GGGTTCATAACCATCGGGATACCGAAGATAATCGGTTCGTTGATGTTGAAGATTCCGCAAGGGATCGCCAGTCTAGCGATTGCCTTATAGTCATCTCTCTTGGAGAAGAGCATGATAGCGATAATCAGACCGCCGGTGATACCGGAACCTGTGTGGGAGAAGAATGCAGAACCGAACGGTGTGCAGATGATGTTCGGGATCGGCTCGCCTGCAATGAATGCTGCGTTGTTAGCTGCATAAGCTGCTGTCATGAACGGTGTAGTAACAGCGCCCATTACGTTCGGTCCGTGAATACCGAACCACCACAGGAGCATCATAATCAGAACGATTACGAGGTAGCCAGGCAGACCAGTCATGATAGCCTGAACCGGAGCCATGATTGTAGCGATCAGGTTGAAGAAGTTCATGTGAACAACCTTGTCCATGAAGAATCTCAAGAGACCGAAGCAGAAGATTGTGATAACTGCCGGAAAGAGAACTTCGAAGGAGTGGGATACATTGGGCGGAACACTGTCAGGCAGATGGATTGTGAGTTTGCCGGACTGATACAGCTTGCAGTAGATGAGTGTAGCGACGATACCAACGATCAGAGCTACGAACAGACCCTGAGCATTTGTGTATGTGCTGCCTACTACGGAGCCGATTGTGACTGTTTCACCAGCTTCTGTTGTTGTGGAAGCGGATGTCTGGATCAGTGTAACGAAGCAAGCCAGAGCTACGGAAGCGACTGTACGGTCGCCAGTCTGTCCAAGAGCTTCACCATAGTGCAGAGCAACCATGAAGACGATTGCGACTGCCATGAAGTTCATACAGCCATAGTTCATGTAACCCCACATATCCCAGAGGTTTGCGAGCCAGCCGAATCCAGGAACGTTAGCCAGGGAAATCTGATAACCCTGAGCTGCAGTAGCGGAAAGGACGAATTGGAAGAGGGTGGTAAACGCACCCATGATGACGACAGGCATGTTGTCGATGAAGGCATCCTTAATTGAGCTAAGGATCTTGTTCGACTGCATCTTTCCAGCGAAGGAAAGAAGGCCATTCATAAATTTTTCATTCATTGTGAAAACTCCCCTTTCATTGAAAGTTTAACTATCTTAAATTATGAATGCAATCAAATTCACATAATATGGCAATTTCGTTTCTGAAATCTCACACATTTCCATATCTTTTTGACAATTAAGTTTCATATTTGTTCAGTTTTTTTGAATGATAGCGATTTCATGCATTTTTTACTGTTTCAGCGCTGATACTTATCAATCATTTTTATGTGAGAATTATGTGTAAATTGACGCATAAGAAAAGATCCCGTCAGGGACCTTTTCAATCGGAATTCAATTTAAGCTATTAAGCCTTGTTTGCGGAGCCGAATGCTTCGCAGAGTTCGATTGCCTTGGCGATGATTGCGTCTGCGCCCGGTTTCAGGAGCTTACGAGGGTCATAGCCCTTGCCTTCGAGATCCTTGCCTGCTTCGATGTACTTTCTTGTAGCATCAGCGAAGACCAGCTGGAGTTCTGTGTTGACGTTGATCTTGGAAACGCCCATTGTGATCGCCTTGGATGTCTGTTCGAACGGGATACCGGAACCGCCATGGAGAACCAACGGCTTGCCGTCAACTGCTTCGTTGATTTCGTTCAGACGGTCAAAGTTCAGACCAGCCCAGTTTGCCGGATACTTGCCATGGATGTTGCCGATGCCTGCAGCGAGGAAGTCTACGCCGAGAGCTGCGATTTCAGCACATTCCTTCGGATCAGCGAGTTCGCCGTTGGAAGTAACGCCGTCTTCTGTTCCGCCGATACCGCCGACTTCGCACTCAACAGAAACGCCTACGCTGTGAGCCAGAGCGATGATTTCCTTGGACTTTTCGACATTCTCTTCGAAATCGAAATGGGAACCGTCGAACATAACGGATGTGTAACCTACTTCGATGCAAGCCTTTGCGCCTTCATATGAACCGTGGTCCAGGTGCAGAGCTACAGGAACAGTGATTCCCATGGAGTCATGGAGATCTCTGACCATGTCAACAACCATCTTGTAGCCGCCCATGTACTTGGCAGCGCCTTCAGATGTCTGGATGATGACAGGGGACTTTGCCTTCTCTACTGCAGCGAGGATGCACTTTGTCCATTCGAGGTTGTTTGTGTTGAATGCAGGAATCGCATAATGGCCTTCATGAGCCTTTTCGATCATTTCCTTAGCGGATACTAAAACCATAGATTATATTTCCTCCTTATTGGTGACTAAATCATATCCCTTTTTTGAACTGTTGAAAAGATTTTACATTAAAAAGCTTGCATGAAATCAGCTGACAATCCAGTAAAACTGCCCAATCTGTTATATGTTTTCCTGTACCTGTCAATTTTGCTTATAATCTGAACACTTCTCTCTGTTTCATGCAGGATTCAAGCGGCTTCATCCGTTGGTTTCCCCGGAAAAAATTTTTTATCTGACAAAGTTATATATGCACTGAAAAAGGACCTGTTTTCAGGTCCTCTTTGAATCAATATGCATCCTCGCCTTTCGGCAGATCATATCCGCTTGTATCAACCGGTTCAAACGTATCGTCTTCATCCAGCGCGATTTCACTGGTGTCGATATGAACCTCTTCATATTTTCTGCGGTTGCGCAAATCCCACTTATTGTTGTCAAGTGAAGCAAATCTGGGATCAAGCATCAGCTCGGAATAGAGCTGGCTCTTTTTACGCTTGCGTTTTTCTTCAGGAATTTCCATCTTTCTGGCAACTTCTTCCCAGAGTCTGGAAAAATCGATTTCTTTTTTTCGTTTTGACAGACATTCATATGCAACATCTGTCACAGTTTGATTGCGTGTCATGAAATACTCCTTTATCAAAACTATTACGAAGACTGATTCTTATCAATCTCCCAGATCAGTATCTGATCAAGCACAGTTTCGCTCCCCGAAAAAACTCTGTACTCAACCAGCCAGACAGTATCGTTTTTCACATATCGAATTAACTCGGTTTCCAACCCAAACCTGCCATATTCTGAATCTATGAAACTTTTTCCTCTACCTCTCTTTCTTAATACTGTGCGGCTGACCGTTTCCGCTTTTCTTTCCAATATAATCTCTTCACCGTCGAATGTCACAGCCTGCACTGCCGTTTCACTCTCCGGATAAAGAAGTCTGTTTCCGTTAAGCAATCCTTTTGTTTCGGCGAGAATATCTTCCTCACCTGTCATTTTGTCGATTCTCTTCAGTTTTACACTGATTTTCATTTTTTATTCCCTGTATGAACCGAAAAATCTCATGTTTTTCTTCGGTTCAGATTCTGTCGTCGGCAAATTCAGAGAGCCGTATATAACTCAGCCATGCCTGAATGTATATCTCCTTTTATATGAGAATTTTAATACCTTCGCGAGGGAAGTCAATTGCCAATCCGGTTTATTTGTAAATATTTTAATCCACTTCTCCCCTTTTTGCTCTGTTAATGCTCCGTGGTATACTATTGAATTGTTCAGGAGGAATGCTCCGATGCAATTCAAAGTTTTGACTGCGGCCGAATACGAAGCCTTCGCATTAACCCATCCCGGCCGCTACTATATCAACAGTTCAAAGATGCTTGAACTGAAACGGAACAACGGATGGGATGTCTATTACACAGGCGTCACTGATGATGACGGGAATATTCTGGCTGCCGCCGGATTCTCCAAAGTTCCTGCCGCAAGATTTTTCCATTATGCCTATGCCCAGAGAGGAATCCTCTGCGATTTCCGGAATCATGAACTGACTGCTTTTTTTACAGCTGAACTGAAGAAATTCCTGAAAGCCAACGGAATGGCTTATCTCCGGATGGATCCTTATATTGAATATCAGGAGCTGAATACAGACGGTTCCCTGACGGAAAACGGATTCTGCAATCAGGATATCATCGATTATCTCGGTTCACTCGGCTATCAGCATCTTGGATTTACCAAAAATTACACAGCAGATTCACAGGTCCGCTATATGGTCGTCCTTGACTTAATCGGTAAAACCGAAAAGGACATTGAAGCCGGCTATGAACCGAATACCCGCCGTACAATTGTCCGCGCAAAGAAATTCGGCGTTGAAATTGAGGAATGCGGTCCGGATCATCTGCAGGATTTCATGAAGCTGATGGAATTCACCAGCGAAAAGCGGCATTTCACGGATCTTGGCGAAGACAGCTACAAGGCACAGATGGAAGCCTTCGGACCGGACTGCGCAAAAGTATGGCTTGCCGTACTGGATACGCAGAAGCTGATTCAGATCAATGAGAATGATCTGCAGAATGTTCTCAAAGAATCCGAAAAGACAGCTGCGGCACTGGAAAAGACACCGAATAACGGAAAAATGCTGAGAAGAAAAAAAGAAGAGGAAGAACGGATTCAGCAGATCAGAAAAATGATTCATGAAACCGAGGAGCTGCAGAAGGAGCGCGGTGAAAGAATCATTCTGTCAGGTGCGTATTTCGTTATCTATGATGATGAAATGTATTACATTTCTTCCGGCAGCTATGACGACCTGCGCAGATACTGCGGACCGTATCTCATACAAGACACCGCGATCCGGCTCGCCATGGAAAGAGGATGCAGACGCTACAACTTCACCGGCACTTCCGGGATCTTTACTCCGGAAGGAGATGACTTCGGCGTATTTGAATTCAAGCGGAAGCTCGGCGGAAGGCCGATTGAACTGCTCGGCGAATTCATCCTTACCGCAGATCCTTCCATGATGAAAAAGATCGAAGGCATCAATAAACTCAAGCACATCATTCACAGATAAGCAGACAATCCCCGGAAGCCGGGGATTGTTTTTAAATATCCGCTTTGATCAGTTCGCCGGGGAAATACACTTTGTTATCATCCTGCACCGGACCGTGAATCAGACTGTAGACAATATTGGACGCATTGGAAAGTTCTTTTGTAGAACCGTCACGCATCTGCACCCAGATGGCGCCATCCGTATTTCCTGTATAGGGTACATACGGTTTCTGGGAAACAATATCCTTGCCCCAGTAATAATTCAGATCGCATCCTGCGTCCTTCAGCAGACGTCTCAGTTTCCGGTTTGTGACAGGCGTGCTGTCCGCATAGGCAAACAGCTTTCTGTCGCGGATCCTGACCGCAAGATCTCTTACTATTTCGTCTTTATGATGGGTAAGGCTTTCAAACGCATAGCCGCATGAATACTCATCCAGCGCAAAATATTCATCCAGAGTGATTTTTTCACTCAGGGCAATCGGGCGGAAAAGAGGAATCAGTGAAGGATCTTCCGTATCCCTGAGATCCCGCAGTCTTCTGAAAAGCGCATGCAGAAGATATTCATAGCTGCGGGCTGTGGGATGATAGTAGATCTGCCAGTACATGTGGTATCTCGACATAATGTAGTTTTCCACCGCATAGACACCGCTCTCCTTGATCACAAGCTGGGAGCCGTTATGAATACGGAGTGTGCGGAAAATACGTTCCATATCAAATTCACCGTATGTTGTTCCGGTAAAATACGCATCGCGCAGAAGGTAATCCATCCGGTCCGCATCAAGCTGGGAGCTGATCATCTGCGAAAGCAGCGGGTTGGAGCTCTTATGCCTGATCACATCCGCCACATCGCGTGACAGACCTTTTCTGGTCCGTTCCAGGATCTGCGTGATTTCCGTATTCTCTTCAATAATGCGGCATGTATAGGTTTCATGGGATGTCGAAGTGACTGATTCGAACGAATGGCTGTAGGGCCCGTGTCCGATATCATGCAGAAGCCCTGCCAGCATTACCGTCACCTTTTCATCCTCATTCAGCGATGCCATGATATCAGGGATTTCCGTCACCATTCTCCGTACGATCTCATAGACACCGAGTGAATGGGCAAAGCGTGTATGTTCCGCGCAATGGTAGACCATATTGGCTCCGCCGAGCTGCCGGATTCTGCGCAGGCGCTGAAACCAACTGCTGTTGATGCAGTCCCAGACGACCTGCAGCTCCACATGGATATAGCCGTGCACCGGATCGCGGAGAACTTTCATTTCTTCCGTCTTCTGATACATAGGCTTACTGTTTTTCCTCCAGGAGAACAGCCGCAAATGCCTGCACGCCTTCTCTTCTTCCTACAAATCCAAGACCTTCCCCGCGTGTCGCTTTGACACTGACTCTGGACACATCGCATCCAAGCGAAGACGCAAGATTTGCGCGCATCTTTTCAATATGAGGAGCCATCTTGGGCTTTTCAATCATGATCAATGCGTCCACATTGCCGATGGCATAGCCTTTTTCATCCATCATGCGTGCGACTTCTTTCAGAATGATCTGTGAATTGACACCTTCCCATTTAGGATCCGTATCCGGGAACCAATGGCCAAGGTCCCCTAATGCCAAAGCACCTAAAACAGCCTCCGCCACTGCATGGGTGAGCGCGTCCGCGTCGCTGTGGCCGAGCAGACCAAGATCGGATGGAATTTCAACACCGCCAAGAATCAGCTTTCTGCCTTCGACCAGACGGTGGATATCTGTTGACTGACCTATTCTCATGATATGAACTCCGTTTCTTTTCTCAAAGCTATGACAGGATCGCGCCTTGTAATCAGGCGCTTCTGGTATTATTAATATTACCATGA
>CAMVGT010000099.1 GCA_947167125.1 uncultured Erysipelotrichaceae bacterium | reverse complement strand
ATTCAGAATACAGAAACAAAGAAACACCGCTGTACATGCTAAAGTACAGCGATTGATTTCCTTATTCTTCATGAAGTCTTCTGCGGAGTCTGGCCTCGAATTTTTCTTTTGTCTCAGGCGGATCAATCAGCTCAATGACATCCAGGAACTGCTGCGCTAAGAACAGTGCGCCGTTTTCGGTTGTCTTGATTCTGGCAGTAAACTGACCTTCTGAAGCAGGAAGGATTTTCATCTGCGGACCGAAGATATCAATCATCTGGTCCATGATTCTTTCTTCGCAGAGGAAAGAGAACCATTGTGTTTCACCGGTCCACATAAACAGTTTATTGGACGCGTATTGGTATGCTTCGGTTTCCTCCGCGCGCTTCATTTTCCTTACCGGTTCATCAAGCATCATGACATTCTGCATCTTATCCAGGCGCCAATGCGTGAAACCGGGATGTTTCTCACTGGTTGTAATGAGATAAGGTCTTGAATCGTTATAGACGATGTAGCGGGGTTCGACAATATACGGATCTTTGCGTCTTGGCACAAGCTGCTTGCGGCTGCTGTAGCGCAGATAGACAAAGCGGATTTTCTTTCTTTGGAAAATCGCTTCGGAAACATCTTCAATATTGCGGAATAAAGTATCATTTTCAGATTTCTGATGATTGGGAAGGTAAACCGTATCCCTGAATTCCTTGCGCTCATTGACGGACAGTGTCCCAAGCAGCTTTTCAATCAATGCTTCACTCTGCTCATGGGAAATGAAATGCGACGCATGAACCGCATTGCATAGCAGCAGTACTTCGCCTTTATCAAACTGTTTGCTTTTGAGCCAGTATCCTTTTCTGTTCTCACTGAAATCGGAAATCTCATAGCCTGCCTGACGGAGAATATCAATATTGGAATACAGTGTCCGTCTTTCAATATTCAGGTCCAGTCTCTTGTTCAGTTTATCCAGCAGCTGCGGAGCTGACAGAATATGATTTTCATCAGTTTCCTCCTGCAGAATCTGCAGAAGGGCAAAGGATATATGTTTCTTTTCAGCCATATTTGATTACCTCATAACGGATATCTTCTACTATCAATAGTAGCTTTATTCGGTTTGTTTTCCAAGATGATCCAATCTTTCTGTGGCGTGTTTTTTGTCAGAAAAGAAGAGCAGGATAGAGACATCAAAGGGAGAAAGAAGGTTAACAGAAAGATGCAGGAATAACAGAAATGGAAGAAAAATTATATTATCTTACGATTGCAGGAATCGATAGATATGCAGGACCCGGCGCTTTAAGGCCGGGAATGAGACTGATCATGAAAAAAGAACACACCAATCCGTATGATGATGAAGCGATCCGGATCTGCGGTCCGGAAGGAACACTTTACGGATATGCGGCCAACAGTGTTCATTCAGTATGCAGGGGAACACATTCCGCCGGCTATCTTCAGCACCTGTTTGAAGAAACAGCGGAATGCATCGTGAAATTTGTATCGGAAGATTTTGCGATTGCCCTGATGAAAAGCGAATGAACAATATGTGCACCGGTGTGGTAATGTTAAGAAAGCAGAAGAAAACAGAAACCCGATGGGAGGATGATATATGGAACAGGTAAAATGCCCGCATTGCGGTACGGTTTTTACAATTGATGAATCAAACTACAACTCAATTGTCAAACAGATCCGCGATCATGAATTCGCGGAAGAAATCCGCAGACGTGAAAAAGAACTGAATGAAAAGCTGAATGCGCAGATCGAGCTTGTAAAGAGCCAGGCGGAAAGCGCAGCCCGTGAAAAGCTGAACGGCATGGAGATGGAAATTGCCCAGCTCAAACACAGACTTTCGGATGAAAAGGCAGAAGAGCTTGCCGCAAAAGACAAAAAAATGGCCGCGCTTGAAGCGGAGACATCCAAAGAGATTGCGGACCTGAGCGGTGAAATCGCAATTCTGAAGGAACAGCTGAAACATGCGGAAACAGAAAAGGCCAGTGCTGTAAAAGAAGCCGAAGCCCGCAAGGACAAAGAAGCAGGCGAAAGAAATACGCAGCTGTCCCTGAAAATTTCCGCATTGGAAAATGATCTTGCATTAAGCGCACAGCAGGCGGAAGCGAAGATGCAGCAGGAGCTTGGAAAGAAAGACGCCGAGCTTCAGGTGATGAGAACAAAGCTGGACACAAAGGAAGAAGAAAAGAAGCTTGCGGTGGAGCAGGCGATTGCCCGGCTGCAGGCGGAAAAAGACGGCGAAATTACAAAGTATCTTGTCCAGATTGACACCCTGAAAACCGATTCCGCCAGCCGCGAACAGAACATGCGGGAAACCTTTGAAGAAATCATTGCCTCCAAGGACCGTGAGATTGAAAGCCAGAAGGAACTGGTTGAGCGCTACAAGGATTTCAAAGTCAGACAGTCCACCAAGATGATCGGCGAATCCCTTGAACAGCACTGCCAGTATGAATTCAACAAGTACCGGATGGGAATGTTCAGAAACGCCTATTTCGAAAAGGACAATGATGCCAGAACCGGTTCAAAAGGCGATTTCATCTTCCGTGATAAAACGGATGACGGTCTTGAATATATTTCCATCATGTTTGAGATGAAGAATGAAAATGACGCGACCGCAACCAAGCATAAGAATGAGGATTTCTTTAAGGAACTGGATAAGGACAGAAACGAAAAGGGATGTGAATATGCGATTCTCGTATCCATGCTGGAACTTGACAGCGAACTCTATAACGAAGGCATTGTCGATGTTTCCTACCGCTATCCGAAAATGTATGTCATCCGTCCTCAGTTCTTCATCCCGATCATTACAATCCTGCGCAATGCGGCACTGAATTCGGCTGAATATCAGAGACAGCTGATCATCGAGAAAAACAACAACCTCGATATTGCCCACTTTGAAGAGAATATGGAAGACTTCAAATCCAAGTTCGGAAGAAATTTCGAACTGGCATCCAGAAAATTCAAGGAGGCAATCGAGGATATCGACAAGACGATCAAGGATCTTGAGAAAACAAAAGCGGCCTTGTTGTCATCTGAAAACAACCTGCGGCTTGCCAATGACAAGGCACAGGATCTGACCATCAAGAAACTGACAAAAAACGCTCCTTCGCTCAGGGCAAAATTCGAGGAAGCGAAAGAGTCAAAGACTGAATAGCATCAGATGTACGCAAGGATTTTCCATGCGTACATTTTTTCCGTTTCCGGCAACGGAATATGGTATGATTCTTTTGCTTATAAGGAGAAATCGGCAATGGATACAGAAGTAATCTTGAAAACAGTGAATCTGAAAAAGGTTTATAACCCTGAATCAATGAATGCGGTCACAGCGCTTCATGATGTGAATGTCGAAGTGCACAAGGGGGAGTTCCTCGGAGTTATGGGACCTTCGGGATCAGGCAAATCCACTTTTATCAATATGATTTCGACAATGGATTATCCGACTGACGGCAGAGTCTATATCAACAACAAGAATGTCATGAATATGACTGCCAATGAAATCGGACATTTCCGCTATGAGAATCTCGGTTTCATCTTCCAGGATTTCAACCTGCTGGATACCCATACAATGTTTGAAAATATCGCAATGCCTATGACACTGGCAAAAGTGAAACCAGAAGTGATTGAAAAGCGGGTCAATGAAATTGCGGAGCGGCTCAATATCAAACAGCTTCTCAATAAGATTCCGCCGGAATGTTCAGGCGGACAGAGACAGCGTGCCGCTATCTGCCGTGCATTGATCAATGATCCGGGACTGATTGTAGCGGATGAACCGACCGGAGCTCTTGACTCGGAAAATTCCGAAGAACTGATGGAACTGTTTGAAAAGATGAACCGTGAAAACGGATCTACCATTGTCATGGTTACGCATGACTCCTTTGTCGCATCTTTCACTTCCCGTCTGATTTTCATCAAGGACGGTCAGATTTCCCAGGAAATCACAAGAGACGGCATGGACCAGGATACTTATTTCAGAAAGATTGTTGAGATCAGTTCTTCATCACGGACAAGGAGAAAGACCGCATGATTTTCAAAGAAGCACTCCGCTCATTGAAAAACAGCAGGTCCAAGGCGATCTTCTTCGCCCTGACATTCTTTATCACCACTGCACTGCTGTTTGTCTATTTCAACATGGCGGAAGCGGCTGGAACCGAAGGTGAGGTTTATGTTTCGGATAATAATCTTGCGGATATTATCCAGCTGCTTTCCAAAGGAAATATTTCCAACCTGATGATGGTCTTTGTGGTGATCATGTGTTCCATCGATCTGTTTTTCGCAAATGACTTCTTCGTGAAAAACAAAGCGAAGGAACTCGCTGTCAGACTGATCTGCGGCGCGACATATATCCAGCTCACCATGTACCTTCTGATTCAGACCGTGATTCTTCTTCTGGTATCGATTCCGCTTGGCATCCTGACCGGATTCGGTCTGCTTCATGTGTTCAATATGATTCTTGCGGCAGGCAATACCGGAATGGTGATCGGCATCTCGTCATTCGCGATGGTTGAGTTTATCAGTATCATGGTATTTGTTGTATTCGTGATCACACTGTTAAACTGCTCGTTTGCGTACAAGAGCGGCGCGGTCCTGCTGGCCGGCGGAAACATCGGCGCAATGAAAAAATCTGGCGGATACGGATTCACAAATACAAAGTTCTTCCAGCTGATTCTGAATCTGATCGGAATTGCGGCTGCGGTTCTGCCGATTGCCGGCTTCTTCCGCAGTTCGGGAGGACTTGCCGTCATGGCAATCATTGCCTGTGTCGGTCTTGACCGTACTGTTACAAATGTTCTGATTCCTGCAATGAATCGTTATGTCCGCAAAACCGGCACAAAGAGCACAAAGGAAACAGCTGTGACAGGTTTCTTAAGAAGGGATATCCAGTTTTCCAAGATTACGATCTATCTGGTTCTGATTGACCTGATTGTATTGTTATCCATGCTCAGCGGCAGAGAGAACAACGCAGTGGAAGAGCTGATGATTGTATTCACCTTTATCAGTATTTCCATCATGCAGTGGATGACAGTCATGTTCCGTCTGGAAACCGATCTTTCTTCCCGGAAAAAGGAATATGACATTCTCGGACAGATCGGTACGGATGAATCCACCCGCACGAAAATCATGCACAGTGAAATCTTCAGATTCTATCTGTTTGCCGGTATTCTGACTGTGATTTATCTTGGAACCGCACTGATTGCGTCGCATACCGCCCAGGCACCTCTGCTTGCGGCTGCCGCAGTGATCCCGCTGATTGCGGTCGCTGTCACAACTGATCTTTACTACCGCAGTGTATTGAAAGGATAAGAAAACAGCCTTCCTTCCAGAAGGCTGCATGAGGCCGGAGCGATCCGGTCTTTCTTATTTTTCAAGCAGCGGTTCAAAAACATTTCTGCTCTGCAGTGCGTTATACCATTCTCTGGGAATTGCGTCTGCAGTGTAATACAGACCGGCAAGACCGCCCGCGATTGCGGCGACTGAATCGGTATCTTCGCCAAGATTGACAGCCTTTAAAACTGTTTCTTCAAATGTATTCCCGTTCAGAAGGCACCATACAGCTGCTTCAAGTGAATCCACAACATAGCCGGATCCGCTGATCTTTGTGACAGGAAGGCTGCGGAAGGAATCCAGGTTTCTCAGTCTTCCATAGCGGTACAGGGAATCATTGGGATGGCTGTCATACCATGCAAATCCGTTTTCCATTCCTTTTTCAAGACGCTCATTCAGGCTTCCGTCTTCTTCAATCAGCGCCTTGACCAGGAAGGCATACAGTCCGCATGCGGTTTTTGCGCAGGGATGATTATGGGTCAGTCCGCCGGCTTCATCCACTGTCCGGATCATTTCTTCTTCATTCATTCCGCTTTCTGCCGCAAATACACAGACCGGAATGATTCTCATCAGGGATCCGTTGCCGTTATCACGCTCACCGGTCCCACCGCATGTATACGGATTGCGGTCATGACTGTAGCGGTCAATGGAAAGTCTGGTTCCTCTGCCGATGTCATAGGAATATCCGAACGGCGTGAATTTTCCTTCATACAGCCAGCCGCAGAAGTTGTTCATGATATCATTCACATCTACTTTTCCAAGTCTTCTGATGGATTCCAGTGCCGCGATTGTCAGCGAAGAATCATCCGTCCAGGAGCCTTCAGGCAGATTGAATGTTCCGTATCCTCTCATTCCGGTTACCGGATGGCGGGCGATTTCTTCGCGTGATTCAAACTGAACCGGACATCCCAAAGCGTCTCCTGTGATAACGCCGATCACTGCATTTCTCATATTTTCAGTCATTCTGATTTCCTCCTTTTCTTCTTATTTCTGTCTTGTATATTCCCTGATCGGAGCCAGCAGGGTTTCATCATCCAGCGCCGCTCCAAGTTCCTCATGGGAAGAAGAAGCGCGTACCCTGTGCACGATTTCCGACATCACTTCATAATTCAGCTGTGTTCCGGCATGATCGCTTCTGTAGGTGACAGAACGCCCTTTTCCGATCCCGAAGCGTCCGGCTGTTTCGCATGCGTCAATGTTGGCACCCATGAAGATGAATTCCCAATGATACTTTTCCTTCTGACGCTCAATCATTTTCTTCAGCCGGTCATAGCTATATTCACGGCTGGCATTTTCCATGCCGTCGGTCGTGATGATAAAGAGTGTTTTTTCAGGGACATCTTCTTCACGCGCATATTTATGAATATTGCCGATATGATGGATGGCTCTGCCTACTGCGTCGAGCAATGCGGTGCATCCGCTGACGCTGTACTGCTTTTCATTCATCGGTTCAATTCTGCCGATCTCTTCGCGGTCATAAATGACATGGCTGCGCTCATTGAAGAGAACCACGGATACCAGTACTTCTCCTTCTTCTTTTTTCTGCTTTTCAATCATGGAATTGAAGCCACCGATGGTATCCGCTTCAAGGCCGTGCATCGATCCGCTTTTGTCCAGGATCATAACGAGTTCTGTTGTATTTTTCTTCATCTTCTATTTCCTCCTGTCTGCACCTGAAGCATACAGGAAAAAAGAAAATGAAAGGTCGCCCGGCAGGCGACAAATTCATTAGTGAACGCAGGAGACCCCGTCCATAATCTCTGATTTGGGCGGGG
>CAMVGT010000098.1 GCA_947167125.1 uncultured Erysipelotrichaceae bacterium | reverse complement strand
AGGATGTCCGCAGCCGGACATATCTGTTTTCTGATGCAGCGGGCAATGTGCTGATGAGCGCGCAGCCTTGCTATGCGGAAGGGGAAGATCCGAAAATTCACGGATGGACTGTGATGCGGATGCCGAAAGCGGATCATGCGGAAGTGATGATCGGCAATGAATCCTTTCTGCTGAGGATGGAAAGCAGCGAACTGTATGTGCTGGAAGAAGAAAACGGCAGGCAGCCTGTGAAAATCAGCCATCGCGGGATTGCGGGAGGATGGGATATCAGCGCGTCTGAAAGCATGCATGCTGAATATCTCTGTGCGCTGTTTGTTTTCTGCAGATATCTTGAAGAGGAAAATGAATTCAGCATTGTCTGAGCAAAGAAAAATCACCTGCCGTGAGTGCGGCAGGTGATTGCTTTATAACGGATGATTAACGTCCGATTTCACGGGCGCGCTTGATGCAGGCTTCATTGGCGTCATGGATGACTTTGTCAATGTCCTGCTTTTTCATTTCGCCGATTGCTTCGATGGTTGTGCCGCCTTTGGAGCATACTTCATCGATGAAATCGCTGATCGGTGTTCTGCGGTTATTCTTCAGCAGCATTGCCGAGCCGATGAATGTCTGTACAATCAGATCCTTTGCGTCATCTTCATCGACACCTCTTGCGGCAGCGTCTTTGACCAGGCTTTCAATGAAGTAATAGACATAGGCAGGGGTGCTGCCGTTGATGGATACTGCTTCATTCATCTTGTCTTCCGGAATGGTTCTGGTAACACCCATCGAATTGAAGAGCTGGAAGACGAAGTCATATTCATCCGCCTTGCAGTTGGAGGACATGCACATTGCGGTTGCGCCTTCGGAAATCTGCAGCGGTGTGTTCGGCATCGCCCGGATGACAGGGCATCCGTTCAGCTTTGACTGCAGATATTCAATGGAGACGCCTGTGACGATGGAAAGCAGTACATTGATTTCCTCATTCTTGATTTCATCCAGCACTTCATCAAGCTGCTGGGGTCTGACTGCCAGCATGACGATATGGGAATTGCGGCAGACCGATGCCGCATCCTCCATGACCGCAAAGCGGTGGGTCACGCATGCCTTGCGGACTTCCTCGCTGCTGTCATAGACGCAGATGCTGAAGCGTTCGAGATATTCTTTATGGACAGCGCCGCGGGCGATTGCCATTCCCATGTGGCCGCAGCCGATCAAACCAAGTGTATATTTTTTAGTCGTTCTCATCTGATTTCTCCTTCTCCTTCCAGATAATACGCATAGGATGTCAGTTCATGCAGTCCCATCGGGCCTCTTGCGTGAAGCTTCTGGGTGGAAATGCCGATTTCCGCGCCAAGACCGAACTCAAAGCCGTCGGTGAAGCGGGTGGAGGCATTGTGATAGAGACAGGCGCTGTCAATGGACGCGAAGAAGATGTTCTTTGAATCCTCATCTTCGGTCACAATGCAGTCGCTGTGATGCGTGCCGTAGGTTTCAATGTGATCGCATGCTTCCTCAACCGAGGAAACAACAACGAGATTCATGATCAGATCGTCATATTCGGTAGCCCAGTTTGTTTCGTTTCCTTTTTCAAGAGAGGGCACAATCGCGCATGCTTTCTCATTGCCGTAGATGGTGACGCCATGTTCCTTCATGACATTGACAATGTGCGGTACAAATGTGTCCGCGATCTTTTCATGAACCAGAAGGGTTTCCATCGCGTTGCATACAGACGGTCTGGAACATTTGGCATTGATGATGATCCGCTCCGCCATTCTGAGATCCGCGCTTTCATCGACAAATGTATGGCAGATGCCGGCTCCGGTTTCAATGACCGGAACTTTCGCATGTTCCACGACGGCTCTGATCAGATTGCGTCCGCCGCGGGGAATCAGAAGATCCACATATTCCGTGCATTCCATGAATTTCTGTGTCTCTTCATGGCTCGGCTTTTCCGCCAGCATCACGGCATCTTCCGAAACGCCGTTTTTCTTTAACGCTTCCTTCATGACATTGACAATTGCCAGTGAGGAGCGGTAGGATTCCTTTCCGCCCTTGAGGACACAGGCATTGCCGCTCTTGAAGCAGAGCGCTGCGCAGTCGGCTGTGACATTGGGTCTTGATTCAAAGATGATGCCGATCACACCGATCGGTACGGTCACTTTTTTCAGATGAACGCCGCTGGAAATGACGCGTTCTTCCATGACACGGTGCAGGGGATCATCCAGGCGTTCCACCTGCAGGATTCCTTCCGCAATTCCTTCTATTCTGCCTCTGTCAAGACGCAGTCTGTCAAGCATTGCCGTACTCATGCCGTTTTCTTCTGCTTCTTTCAGATCCAAAGCATTTTCTTCGATGATATGATCCGCGTTTTCAATCAGCCCCCAGGCAAAATCGCGAAGCACCTGGCTGCGGACTGAACCGCTGAGCTGACGTACACTTCTGCTTGCCTTTTTCGCAAGCATTGCCATTTCAATCAGGTTCATACACTACCTCTTATTTTTGTATATTATCGCATAAAAAGGAACCTTATGCAGGGATTTGAAGGATATAGTACAATAGTCACAGGTGAAATATGTACATACTGAACTGCTGGATTGAGCATCCGGTGCGGACACTGGATCAGACATTTACCTATTTAAGCGAAACAGAAGTGCAGCGCGGATGCCGCGTCAGCGCTGTTTTCGGCATGAAGACACTGACTGCATTCGTCGACTCATGCCAGTATACCAATGAAACACAGGCACAGATTGAAGCCCGCATGGGCATCAAAGTGCGTTATATCGAATCAGTACTTGATGAACATCCTCTGATTACCGAAGAGCTGTATCAGATGGCCATGGCAATGCGCAAGGCAACGCTTGCCCCGGCAATTTCATGCTTTTCGGCAATGCTGCCGGCAAAGGTCAAGCCGGCTTCCGGAAACCGGAAGATCATCATGGAAAAATTCGTTTCGGTTTCCGAACAGGAAACCCGATTGACTCCTAAGCAGCTGGAAGCCTGGATTTATGTCCGTGACCATCAGCCGCTTCTGTACAGTGAATTAAGAAAACAGTATCCCAACCAGGCCAAGGCACTGGTTGATTCCGGTGCGCTGCGCGTCTATGAAAAAGAAAAAAGAGGTTCTGTATATCTGGAGGAAGGGACATACGCAAGACCTGATCTCACAGAACTGCAGACAAAAGTTTTAAATGAAATCACCGAAAGCGATGATACGGTTTATCTTTTGCGCGGCGTGACCGGTTCAGGAAAAACCGAAATCTATCTGCGCTTAGCGGAAAATACATTGAAAACAGGGAAGCAGGTACTGATTCTGGTACCGGAAATCGCTCTGACGCCGCAGATGATCGAGCGGGTTTCATCCCGTTTCGGCAGAACGCTTGCGATCTATCATTCCGGTCTTTCCCCGCAGGAAAAATATGAACAGTACCGGATGGTCATGAACAATGAGGCTTCGGTGGTTGTCGGAACCCGCTCGGCGGTATTCCTGCCGTTTGAAAATCTCGGACTGATCGTCATGGATGAGGAACATGACAGTTCCTACAAGCAGGATTCTTCGCCATGCTATCACTGCCGCGACGCCGCGATATGGCGCGGCAATTACAATCACTGCAAGGTGATTCTCGCTTCCGCGACGCCATCCCTGGAATCCTATGCAAGGGGACTGAAAAAGGTTTATCACCTGATTGTGATGGAAGAGCGCATCAACAAAACGCTTCCGGTTGTTCACATTGCGCAGATGCGCGACAGCATCCGCCGCAATGAATCGTATATTATATCCGACCTGCTGAAGGAAAAGATGCAGGAGCGTTTAGATCACCATGAGCAGATCATTCTGCTGCTCAACCGCAGAGGGTATCATGCAAGACTCAGATGCCGCGGCTGTCAGGAAGTGATCCGCTGTCCCCATTGCGATCTTGCGATGAGCTGGCACAGGGATATCCGCATGCTGAAATGCCATACCTGCGGAACAGAAATGAAAATGCCGCTGAAATGTCCTTCCTGCGGAAGCACGGCAGGATTCATGCCGGCAGGTTTCGGAACGGAAAAGCTCGAGCACGAAGTGGAAACGCTGTTCCCGGATGCCCGCATTCTGCGCATGGATGCCGATACGACATCGCGCAAAAACAGCCACGAAAGGATTCTGAAGGCATTCGCGGCCCATGAAGCCGACATTCTTCTCGGAACGCAGATGATTGCCAAAGGACTCGACTTTGCGGATGTGACGCTGGTCGGCATCATCAACGGCGATGACGGACTGGCCCGCACCGATTTCAGAAGCTGCGAAACAACATTCGATCTTCTGGTTCAGGCCTGCGGCAGAAGCGGCAGAAGCGAAAAGGCGGGGGAGGTTGTCTTCCAGGTCTTTGATCCGGATCATTACGCGGTGATTTCCGCAGCGGCACAGGATTATGAACGGTTCTTTGCCAGTGAAATGAGATTCCGCCATGCCGGACAGTATCCTCCTTATACTTATCTGATTTCCTGCACATTCACTGCCATGAAGCAGGAGGACGCGGAAAAAAGGGCAAGGCTGTTCAAGGAGAATCTGCATGGAAACTTCAAGGTGATCGGCGTCATTGATCTTTTGAAAATCCATGATCTTTACCGCAGCCGCATTATACTGAAGGGCAAGGATCTTGATGAAATGCGCGAAGCCCTGCACAGATGCATGCAGGAACATGCCAATGACGGGAAAGGAATGCGGATTGATATCAATCCCATGTATCTGGATTAATGAAAGAAGCACGTGAATGGATCCTGGATATTCTGTATCAGGTATTCTTTGAAAACGGATATGCCTCATTGTTAATGAGGAAGATGAAAGCGGATGAAAAGGATACCGCTTTTATCGCGGAAACGGTCTACGGGACAATCCGCAATTATGCATTGCTGGAATACCAGTGGCGGCCTTACGCAAAGAAAGTCCGCAATAAGACTGCATTGATTCTGGATATGGCCGTCTATCAGATCTTCTTTATGGATGTGCCGGATTACGCATGCGTCAATGAAGCGGTGGAACTGGCAAAAGGAAGCGATAAGAACTTTGTCAACGCGGTTTTAAGAAAAGTGATTGCGGCCGGCATGAAGCAGCCTGCTTCTCCTGCGGAACAGTACAGCCATCCTGCGTGGCTTGCCGGTTTATGGAAAGCGCACTATGGCGAAGAAATCATGCTGGAGATTTTGAAGCATGATCAAAAGAAGCCGGTTTTATGGGGAAGAATCAACACCCTGAAAACAACAAAGGAAGAAATTGAAAGCACCCTCGGCGTAACCTTTGCGGATGACATCTGCTTTTCCTATGAAGGGGCGCTGCAGAAAAGCGAAGCATTCCGGAGCGGAAAGGTTCTGATTCAGAATATCAGCTCGATGCAGCCGGTAAGGATGCTGGATCCTGAACCCGGCATGAACGTGCTGGATGTCTGCGCGGCACCGGGCACAAAGACGCAGCAGATTGCGATGATGATGAACAATGAAGGTCAGATCACCGCCTGCGATCTTCATGAGCACAGATGTGCCCTGATTGATCAATTGATGGAGCGCACCGGTGTTTCGATTGTTCATACCAGATGCATGGACTCGGCAGAAAAAGGGCAGTTTGAAGAAGAAACATTCGACAGGATCCTCTGCGATGCGCCTTGTTCGGGTCTTGGAGATCTGTCCCACAAGCCGGAAATCCGCTGGCATCTCAGGCCGGAAGATATCGATGAAATCGTCCGGGTGCAGAAAAACATCCTCGATGCCATCGCCCCGTATCTCAAACGCGGCGGGATTCTGGTCTACAGTACCTGCACATTGAATAAGAAGGAAAATGAAAAGCAGGCTGCTGCATTTCTGGAGCGCCATCCGGAATATGAATTGATCGAAGAAAAGACATTCTTTCCGCATGAAACCATGGGCGATGGATTCTATGCGGCAAAACTGAGAAGAAAGTAAAGATCGGCATGGACAATGCCGATTTTTTAAAAAACAGTCAGGGAATCCTCTTCTGTATGGTAGAATCTACTGTGTATGCGAACAATATATGACTTAAATCTGAAACAGATGGAAGAAATGCTGGCTGAACACGGCCAGAAATCATACCGCGCCAAGCAGCTGTTCACATGGCTGTACCGCAAGCGCGCGGAATCTTTTGACTGCATGAGCGATCTGCCCAGGGCACTGACCGAAAGCCTGGGCAGCGAATATTCTCTGATGCCGCTGAAGGAAATTGACCGCCAGGTCGCAAAGGACAGAACGGTCAAATATCTTTTCGAAATGGAAGACGGCGCATCGGTGGAAGCGGTGCTCATGCATTTTCATTTCGGTGATTCGCTCTGTGTTTCTTCACAGGTCGGCTGCAACATGGGATGCACATTCTGCGCCAGCGGCCTGCTGAAAAAGCAGAGAGACCTGACAGCCGGGGAAATGGTCGCGGAAGTTCTGTATGTGCAGAAGGAACTCGATCAGACCGGCGGCAGGGTGGACAACATCGTCATCATGGGAACCGGCGAACCGTTTGACAACTATGACAACGTCATGCGCTTCTGCGAGATTGTCAACAGCGATCACGGTCTTGCGATCGGCGCCCGCCATATTACGATTTCAACCTGCGGCATTGTGCCCCGCATCAACGATTTCGCATCAGGACATTACCAGTACAATCTGGCAATTTCCCTGCATGCGCCGGATGATGAACTGCGCAGCCGCCTGATGCCGGTCAACAGAGCCTACCCGCTTGATGAACTGATGGCATCCTTAAAGAGCTACAGCGAAGACAACCACCGCCGTCTGACTTTTGAATACATTTTGCTCCATGGCGTCAATGATACCGACGGCCATGCGAAAAAGCTTGCGGATCTGATCCGCGGCATGAACGCCTATGTCAACCTGATTCCCTACAACCAGGTCGATGAAAACGGCTATCAGACAGCAGATGAAAAGAAGGCACTGCATTTTTATGACATTCTGATGAAGAACGGTGTAAAGGCAACCCTGCGTCAGAAACATGGCGACGATATCGACGCCGCGTGCGGACAGCTGCGTGCCAAGCACGAGAGGAACAGATCAAACGGATGAAGTATTACGGAATCACGGACAGGGGACTTGTCCGTAAGAATAACCAGGACAGCTACGTTATCGCCACCAGCCGCAGCGGCGATCTTTTCGCCATTGTGGCAGACGGAATCGGCGGCAACCTCGGCGGCGATATAGCCAGCCGGATGGCAGTCTCCCACT
>CAMVGT010000097.1 GCA_947167125.1 uncultured Erysipelotrichaceae bacterium | reverse complement strand
ACCGACGGTTTCCGCAGCGAAGCGGCTGTGAAAAGCTGGATTGAGAAGCAGGTGGAAGAAGCCAACACCATGATTTTTGAATACGGCGCGAAAAGACCCGGTCTCAAAGGGATGGGCACCACATTATGCGGGGCCCTGATCACGGATATCGGGATTTTCATCGTGAATATCGGAGACTCGCGGGCTTACAGCTGGGGAAATGACAGGAAGCTGAAGCAGATCACAATGGACCATACCCTGGTCAATGACATGCTGATGCATGGCCAGCTGACGCCTGAGGAAGCAGCCAATTTCCCCAGACGCAACGTCCTGACCAATGCCTTAGGCGTGTGGGAAAATGTCCGCAGCGATATCGATGTCCATCAGGAAAAAATGAGCGGACTGCTGCTTTGCAGCGATGGTCTGCATGGATATGTCAGTGAAGAAAAGATTGCTTCCATTGTTCTGAGCCGTGATCTTGATCCGACACAGCGCTCAAGAAAGCTGCTGAAGGCAGCCCTGGATGCCGGCGGATACGACAACGTGACCGTCGTGCTCATTGATTTTACAGGAGAGAGCGAATGAGCCGTAAGAATGTGATTGCCAACAGATACGAAGTAGTACAGCACATCGGACAGGGAGGTATGGCCGATGTCTTTCGCGGTGTTGACACCATTCTGAACCGTGAAGTAGCGATTAAGATTTTAAGGGCGGATCTCTCCACCGACGCTGTCTCGATCCTGCGTTTTGAACGGGAAGCGCAGGCCGCAACCGCTCTGGCCCATCCCAATATCGTTGAGATCTATGATGTCGGCGATTACAAGGGCCACCATTATATTGTCATGGAATATGTACCCGGCAGAACTCTCAAGCAGGTGATCCGGGCACGCGGACCGTTGATGAAGGAAGAAGCGGTCGATATTATGAAGCAGCTGACATCAGCTGTTGCCGAAGCCCACAGCAGAGGCATCATTCACCGCGACATCAAGCCGCAGAATGTCATTGTCAAAGCCGACGGATCGGTCAAGATTCTTGACTTCGGCATTGCCACAGCCAAAGGCTCGATGCAGCTGACGCAGGCCAACAACGTCATGGGTTCGGTGCATTATCTTGCCCCGGAACTTGCCAAAGGGGAGCAGGCCTCCGCGCAATCCGATATCTATGCGCTGGGAATCGTATTATATGAAATGCTGGCAGGGGATGTGCCGTTCAAGGCGGATCAGGCTGTTCAGGTCGCACTGCGCCATATGCGCGATCCGATGCCTTCCTTGCTGGAAGCCAACCCGACCGTTCCCCAGTCCATTGAAAATATTGTCACCCGCGCAACATGCAAGGATCCTTCCAAGCGCTACAGAAACTGCGATGAAATGTGGCAGGATCTTTCGACATGCTTAAGACCGGAACGTGCCCATGAAGCAAAGCTGGTTCTCGAACAGCCTGCGGAAAAGAAACCGGTGCCGGCCAACAACAAAGCGAAGCCGAGCGCACCGGCGGACAATGAAAAGAAACCGGAAAAGAAACCGGAGAAGAAAACCGAAAAGCCGGAAGCCAGAAAAACAAAGCAGAAGACAAAAGAGAACGATGCGGAAGAAGAGCGCGTACACGGCGCTATGATGCCCTGGCTTGTCGCGATCATTGCGGTCGCTGCCGCACTTGGCTTATTAACCGCATTGATGCTTGCCGGCGTGATCCGGTTCGGTCCGAAGATTGTCAGTGTTCCGGATATTGAAGGCATGACGATTCAGGACGCGCGCGATGCGTGTGCGGAAGCGGATCTTGCCCTGGACACAATCAATGTTGTATACCGTCTGACCGAAGATGTGGAAAGGGGACTGATCATCTCCGTGGATCCCGCGGTCGGCGATCAGGTTGAAGAAAATACTGAAATCAAGATTGTCGTTTCCAACGGAATCGGCCAGAGGATTGAAGATTTCACATCCTCCGGCATGACTATTTCGAAAGCAGAAGAATATATCGCCGCAAACTATCCGCTGATGAAAGTCACGGCAGTTGAGGAAGACAGCGGCGAAGCGCCGGGCACGATCATCCGTCAGGAAGGACTGGAGCCGGGAACCCTGTTCTCAAAGGATCTCGCATCCAATATCACACTGGTTTATTCCAGATTCCCGACGATTACCATTCCCGAAGATATTATGGGCCGTCCGATCAATGACGCCATTGCCGAACTTGAGGCCATGGGAATCACCGTCCGTTCCTCCAACCGGGATATTTCCGGACTTCCGCAGGAACAGATTGATGAGCTTACATTCGGAGTTGTGATTGATTCCGATCCGTATATCGGGTCATACTATACACAGAAAGATGATAACTATGTTGTTCTCTATTACTATTGATCAGAGGCGCGGATGATAGCGCGGGTTGTCAAAATCGTATCCAAGGAGTATACGCTTCTTCTGGATGACGGAAGCAGAGCCATCGGCGTGCTGCGGGGCAAAGTCAAACGCTTTGACGCTCCGTGTGCCGGGGATCTTGTGGAAGCCTCCGGAGGACCGCATGGCCTTGTGATTGAAAAGATTCTTCCCCGTGCCAACCGGCTTTACCGTCCTTCGGTCGCCAATGTCGATCAGGCAATCATCGTGATGAGTGTTGTCGATCCCGATTTCTCCCCGGCTCTCATTGACCGGATTTCCATCCTGATCCGCGATGCCGGCATTACGCCGCTGCTGTGTGTCACCAAGTGCGATCTTGGCATCAGCGAAGAAACAGAAGTGCGTATTCAGGAATATGAAAGAGGTCCGATGAAAGTCATCCGAACCGCAAAAGGATCGCTCGATCCTTCGCTTGCCTCTGTCCTGCAGGGCAAAATCACCGTTTTGACCGGACAGAGCGGAGCGGGCAAAAGCACACTTCTCAACGAACTTGAACCTACCTTCCATCTGGCAACCCAGGAGATTTCCAAAGCGCTCGGCAGGGGAAAGCATACAACCCGGCACAACGAGCTTCATCCGGTTGCGGGCGGCCTTGTCGCGGATACACCCGGATTCAGTTCCCTGGATTTCAGCAGGATCTCCGCAAGGGAACTCGGAGAGGACGTCATTGACTTTGAACCGTATATCGGAAAATGCCGGTTCAATGACTGCGTGCATCAGAATGAACCGGGATGCGCCGTCAAGGAAGCAGTTGAAAACGGATCAATTCCCTTGATCCGCTATCAGGACTATCTTTCAGTCCTGGAGATGATTCAGTTAAGGAGAGAAAAGTATTTATGATTATTTCACCATCTGTACTGGCTATGGACTATTCCAGAATGAAGGAGCAGACCGAAGAGGTCAACGCGTCCGCAGCCGAATGGATTCACTTTGACGTAATGGACGGGCACTATGTACCGAATCTTTCCTTCGGACCGGATCTGCTGAGGGGATTCCGAAAGCTTTCCGATCTGACCATGGATGTGCATCTGATGGTGGAGGAGCCGCATAAATTCATCCAGCCCTTTGTCGAGGCAGGTGCAGACATCATTACCGTGCATGAAGAAGTTCTCCATGATTACGAAAAGGTCATGGAGATGTGCGAATACATCCATTCCTTCGGCGTGAAGGCAGGTCTTGCCGTCAATCCGATGACGGATGTCAGAAGACTGCAGGCATATCTGAAGCATTATGATCTTTTCCTGATCATGTGCGTTGAACCCGGATACGGCGGTCAGCCGTTCCGTCCGGCTTCTCTTTCCAAGATCAAAAACCTCCGCAAATGGATTGACCATACCGATTCCAATGCGCTCATTTCGGTTGACGGCGGCATCAAGCTGGATACCGGCAGGGAATGTGCAAGGTGCGGAGCGGATGTGCTGGTTGCCGGATCCTATGTATTCAAGGATGATATCGGAAAGGCGGTAGATTCTCTTGTCCACTGCATTGATCGCACTCAAGCTGACAGAAAAGATTCCTGACATCGAAGCTGATTATATCGGTGCCGACAAAGGCGCATTGATTCTTGCGAAAGCAGGCAGGCGGATGCGGCTTGCGATCGGTGATTTCGATTCCGTGAATCCTGAAGATCTGAAGCTGATCAGAGAATATGCGGATGAGACGATTGTTCTCAATCCGATCAAGGATGATTCCGATTCAGAATCGGCACTGAACCATGTGCTGAGCCTGGGATATGACCGTGCTGTCATGACTGGAAGTCTTGGCGGCAGGATTGATCATGAACTGGTCAATCTGCGTCTGGTCAATTCCCATCCCGGTGTTCTGGTTCTGATGAATGAGCAGAATTATATCGAAGCATTCACAGAAGGAACCTATGAGCTGGAGAAGATGGGATATCCGTATATCTCATTCTTCACATTTTCAAAGGCGGAGATCACCCTGGAGAATATGAAATATCCTCTGACACACAGAACTGTCACATGGGAAGATCTCTATACCGTTTCCAATGAGATTGTAAAAGAAAAAGGGATCCTGACCGTTCATTCAGGAACGGTGCTTGTGATCCGCTCAAAAGATGCAGAATAAAAACAACCCTCCGTTTTTGATGATGACGGAGGGTTTGATTTTGGTTCAGCGGTTGTTTACAGTCTCAGGATACAGATCGTGCTTGGCCAGTCTGTCTTCGGCAATGGTTTCCCATTTTGTGCCTGGACGGCCGTAATTGCAGTAGGGATCGATTGAGATGCCGCCGCGGGGCAGGAATTTGCCCCAGACTTCTATATATTTGGGATCCATGAGCTTAATCAGATCTTTCATGATCACATTGACGCAGTCTTCATGGAAATCGCCGTGATTGCGGAAAGAGAACAGATACAGTTTTAAGGATTTGCTTTCAACCATCCGCACATCCGGTACATAGGAAATATAGATTGTCGCAAAATCCGGCTGGCCGGTAATCGGACACAGGGAAGTGAATTCCGGGCAGTTGAACTTGACCCAGTAGTCATTGTCCTGATGCTTGTTTACGAATGTTTCCAGTACGGAAGGATCATAATCCGCACTGTATTTTGTGCCGGCGCTGCCGAGCTTTGTCAGTCCTTCATTTTCACGCATTTTTCTTACCCTGCAATAATGCTGTATTTTGTATCATAGTCGAATGTGTCGATGCCTTCGACGGCTTTGACTTTATTGACCGCAAGATATGTCAGCGGTGTGAAGAGAACTTCATAGCCGACCTTGAAGAGATACTGGAAGAGGATCATCTGCAGGACAACGGAATTGTCCATGGTTCCCCAGAAGGAAATTGTAATAAAGATAACAGAATCAAATCCTTCGCCGATCATCGTGGAAAGAATGGTTCTCATCCAGAGATGCTTTCCTTTGGTTGCGACCTTGAGTCTTGAAAGAACGATCGAATTGGAGAATTCACCGAACAGATATCCGGCAAAGGATGCCAGGGCAACCCGCGGTGTGGTTCCCATGACGGCTTCATAAGCCGGCTGGTTTTCCCAATAGCCGGGATGGGGAAGGGCAATGGTGATCAGATAGATGACAACCGCAAAGAAGCTTAACGCAAATCCGAGCCAGATCAGCCTGCGTGCCTTGGCGAATCCATATACTTCGGTAAAGATATCGCCGAGGATGTAAGTGACAGGAAACAGGATGACCGCAGCCGGCAGTGTGATCTGATCCGTTACCGCCCACATTTTTCCGGCAGTGATGTTGGAAAGAAGCAGGCAGACGGTATAAATGACACCGATGTACATGAACAGAAGCGAAACAGATTTGTTTTTCATATCATAACCTCACAAAAAAACGGCATGCCAAAACAGGATGCCGTAATAAAAACAATGAAAACAATGCTTGATTACAGTCCTGGTTTTGTTTAACGACAGGATGGCACTAACGAACTGTCGGCATCAATGCTGTCTAACTATATCATCCGTGACGGGAATGTCAAGCCGAGGCGATCCTGCACACAGAAGTGCAGGGGAAAGAAAACAATAAAAAAGATCACCGGAGTGATCTTTCTTATTAACAGCAAATTTCTGGATTACTCAGCAGAAGCGGCTTTGGCAGCTTTCTTTGCCTGACCCTTGAGAGTCTTCAGCGCACGCGCAGAGATCTTAACGGTCTGGGGCTTGCCATCGACGATCATATGAACCTTCTGCAGATTGACATTCCACTTGCGGCGTGTAGCGCGCAGGGAGTGGGAACGTCTGTTTCCCGACAATGCTTTCTTACCGGATACGGCACAAACTCTGGACATACCATAACCTCCTTCACACAATTGCTTAAAAACTCTAACACATGTTAATTGCAATTGCAACAAAGAAATCCGCAATCTCATGCATGAGATGATGAAGGAAGCCGCCATTCTTCTGTTTTTCATAAATGAATTGTGGTATCATAAACATTAATCGAAAGGAGACGTCATCGCGAGTGACAAACCGATTTTCGCGGCTGTAGAGGCCGCGGATCATGAAATCCGGCTTATTGTCGGTGAATTCTTCAACACCCGTTTCAATATTATAAAGGTTGAACGTGTCGCCTGCAGCGGCATGGCATTGAACAAAGTGACTGATCCTGAAGCAGTCACGAAAGCAGTCCGCACTGCGGCTGAAGATATCAAGAGAATGCTCGGTGCCGAAGTTCAGAAAGTCATACTTGCGATTCCGTCATTCCGCTTCAAGAGATATTCCTGCAAATCCACTGTGGATGTGGAAGGAATCGACGGAGTTGTAACCATTCAGGATGTCAGAAACGCGATCAAAAAAGCACAGTCGACAGAAATCGGCAGACAGTATGCCCTGATCCAGACGGTATGCGTCAAATATACCGTGAACGGAATCAGCACCCGCCGTATTCCGATCGGTGATAAATGTGCGCAGCTGACAGTTGATATTGATCTGCTGTGCGCGGACAGACAGCTTGCCTATGATCTGGTTACCTGCATTGAAAATGCGAACCTCAAAGTCATGGATATCTTCCTGGATGTCTATGGTGTCGGCAAGGAATCAGCGCTGCTGCAGCAGGCAATCGATCATCAGGTCATCATCCTGAAGATGGAAAGAGAAGGAACAACCCTCGGTTTACTGCGGAACGGAAGACTGACAACCGCCCTGGTAACAGGAATCGGTCTTGGCACAATCGCTTCCGCTGTAGCCGATCAATACGGAATCCGTACAGACATGGCGGTAGAGCTGCTGAAGTACAGCGTCGTGCTGAATCAGGAAAAATGCTCGCAGAACCCGGTTCATATCTGGGCTGTGGACGGAGAAACACGGACAATCAACGAACAGGAACTGGTTGACTGTGTCCGTCCGGGCATCAATTCCTGGATCCAGACGATCCAGAAAAC
>CAMVGT010000096.1 GCA_947167125.1 uncultured Erysipelotrichaceae bacterium | reverse complement strand
AAGCCAAATATGGTTAAAAGTTCGGATTTATCAAAGGTTCGGATAAACAGAAAAAAGTCAGCCTGCATGATGCAGACTGACTGATGATCATTGTGTTTTTCAGATTGTATCAACCTTGATCAGGTTTGTCTTTCCGGATTGTCCTGCAGTAGCTGCGCCGGTGATGACAACTTTATCTCCCGGCTGCAGTGCGATTGTGTCTTCTGCAGTCTTTCTTGCCATGTAGAAGAGGACTTCTGTGGAAGGAACGACTTCGCACATTCTCGGTGTGACTGCCCAGGAAAGAGCGAGGGAGCGCCATGTCTTTTCGTTTGTGG
The DNA here is from genome assembly GCA_947167125.1 of uncultured Erysipelotrichaceae bacterium. Classification (GTDB taxonomy): domain Bacteria; phylum Bacillota_I; class Bacilli_A; order Erysipelotrichales; family Erysipelotrichaceae; genus Bulleidia. The sequence goes on along the minus strand of CAMVGT010000096.1, from coordinate 7,358 downwards.
TCAGACCGATGATATCAACCGGTGAACGGAAGCGGGAAACCATCTTCGCGATTCTGCCGGACATTGTGCATGCCACAACAACCTTCGCCTTGACATCCATTGCCATGGTGCAGGCCGCATGGGAAATCGCATCCATGTCATTGGCGATTTCAAAGTCTTCCTGATAGAAGCGCTTCTTGTAGTCGATTGACTTTTCAGCAGCTTCTGCAATCTTGGCCATTGCCTTGACCGCAAGAACCGGATATGCGCCGGCTGCTGTTTCACCTGATAACATGACTGCGCTTGTGCCGTCATAAACCGCATTGGCAACGTCGGATGTTTCAGCTCTTGTAGGTCTCGGGTTATGAATCATGGATTCCAGCATTTCAGTTGCGGTGATAACACGCTTGCCGATCATGCGGCATCTGGAAATCAGGTCCTTCTGGATTGCCGGCAGCAATTCAAACGCTACTTCAACGCCCATGTCGCCGCGGGCAACCATGATGCCGTCACACTCTGTGCAGATGTCATCGATATTATCGTAGCCGGACTGGTTTTCAATCTTGGCGATCAGTTCAACGGTATCATCTTTGCCGAGGGATTTGAGAAGGTTATGCACATCGACAAGATCCTGCTTGACTGATACAAAGGAGCAGGCAATGAAGTCAATGTCATTCTCCACACCGAATGTGATATCGGATTTGTCCTGTTCGGAAAGATAGATCTGCTGCATATGCTTGCCCGGGAAGCTCATGGACTTGCGGTTGGAGAGTTCGCCGCCTTCACGGACAACTGTTTCAATCTGTGTGCCGTCTGTCGCAGTGACTTCAAATTCGAGAAGGGCATTGTTCAGAAGGATTCTGTCACCGGGCATCAGTTCATTTGCCAGGTTCTTGTAGCTGACGGAAACGATGTTCTCATCGCCTTCAATGTCATCGGTTGTGAATGTGAATTTGTCGCCTTCCTTCAGCATGACTTTTCCGTTTTTGAATGTGCCGATGCGGAATTCAGGGCCCTTTGTATCGAGCATGATCGCGATCGGAAGTCCGAGTTCTTTTCTGACTTTTTTGATGCGGTTGATCCGGATCAGATGTTCTTCATGTGTTCCGTGTGAGAAGTTCAGTCTTGCGACATTCATGCCGGCAAGACACAGCTGTTTCAGCGTCTCTTCGGATTCGCTGGCAGGGCCGATCGTACATACGATTTTCGTTTTGCGCATTATCATTCTCCTTTTTCTTCTGGGGATACTTACAGGAAAATTATATCTTTTTTGTCATATAGATAAACACCATATTTAGCGGGCAAATAAAGAAAAACATAATATGAATGACATATCAAAAGAAACGGTTTCCCTTCTTCATACAGAAAAGAAACCGCTGTAATCATCAATTCAATTCTGATTCAGATGACAGTGATCAGATCTGACTGCTGTGCACTGCTTCACTCATCGCTTTAACAAATTCAGAAACATACGGAACGCTGTCTTTTCCCTTTTCCGCAATGATTCTGACAATCGCGCTGCCGACAATTGCCCCATCGGAAACAGACGCCATTTTCGCGGCTTGCTTAGGCGAAGAAATGCCGAATCCGACTGCGCATGGAATATCGCTGACCTCCCGGATCAAAGAAACCAGGGAAACGATATCGGTATTGATTTCACTGCGCACACCGGTGACGCCAAGGGAAGAAACAATATAGATGAAGCCTTTCGCTTCTTTGGCGATCATGGTGATTCTTTCTTTTGAAGTCGGCGCAATCATCGAAATCAGATCGATACCATGTGCTGCACATAAAGAATCGAATTCTTCTTTTTCTTCATACGGAACATCCGGCAGGATCAGTCCGTCAATCTCTGCTTCTTCTGCCGCTGTCAGGAATCTTTCTGCGCCATAGGAATAGACAACATTGGCATAGGTCATAAACACCATCGGTACGGATACTTCTTTGCGCAGTTCCTTGGCAAAGGCAAGAATTGTTTCGGTTGTCGCACCTGCTTTTAATGCTCTGTTATCTGCTTCCTGAATCACCGGACCTTCTGCGGTCGGATCGGAAAACGGAATGCCCAGTTCAATCAGGTCTGCGCCATTTTCCACCATGGCTAAAACAATTTTACGGGTTGTTTCAAGATCGGGATCGCCGCAGGTGATAAAAGGAATAAATGCTTTTTTGTTTTCAAAAGCTTCATGGATTCTGCTCATTCTGAAATCTCCTGTCCCCGATAGCGGGCAACGGATACGCAGTCCTTGTCGCCTCTGCCGGAAATTGTTACAACAATGTCTTTGGAAGAATCCAGCTCTTTGGCATATTTCATGGCATATGCCACCGCATGAGCGGATTCGATCGCAGGAATAATGCCTTCCATTCTGGAAAGATATTCAAATGCCTGAACAGCTTCCTCATCTGTGATTGCAACATACTGCGCTCTTTTGATGTCATGAAGATATGCATGTTCAGGACCGATGCCGGGATAATCAAGACCTGCAGAAATGGAATAGACCGGTGCGATCTGTCCCTGCTCATCCTGACAGAAATAAGACTTCATGCCGTGGAAGATGCCGAGTCTTCCGGTATTGATGGTGGCAGCTGTTTCAAATGTATCAATTCCCCTTCCTGCCGCTTCGCAGCCGATTAATTTAACGAAAGGATCATTGATGAAATGATAGAAGGAACCGATTGCGTTGGATCCTCCTCCCACACATGCAATCACCGCATCCGGAAGTTTTCCTTTGATCTCAATAAACTGTTCTTTGATTTCCTTTGAAATCACTGCCTGGAAATCGCGGACAATGGTCGGAAAGGGATGAGGTCCCATGACGGAGCCGAGGCAGTAATGGGTGTCATCAATTCTGCTTGTCCATTCCCGCATCGCTTCGGAAACTGCGTCTTTCAGTGTCGCGGTTCCGGTATTGACCGATACAACATCCGCGCCTAACAGTTTCATCTTGTAAACATTGAGTGCCTGACGCTCAATATCTTCCGCACCCATGAATACAACGCATTCCATATCAAACAAAGCGGCTGCGGTAGCTGTTGCCACGCCATGCTGGCCGGCTCCTGTTTCCGCAATCAGGCGCGTCTTTCCCATCTTTTTGGCGAGCAGTGCCTGTCCCAGAACATTGTTGATTTTATGGGCGCCGGTATGATTGAGATCTTCCCGCTTAAGCCAGATATTCGCTCCGCCAAGATCCTCGCTCATGCGCTTTGCATAATAAAGACGTGAAGGTCTGCCGGCATAATTGTTGAACAGTTCTGTCAGTTCCGCATTGAACTGCTTATCGTTTTTGTAATGGTCATAGGCCGCTTCCAGTTCAATGACGGCATTCATCAGTGTTTCCGGAATATACTGACCGCCATGGATTCCGAATCTGCCTCTTGGATTGGTGCTCATATTGTTTTTCCTTCCCGGGCTCTTTCAATAAAGAGCCTGATTTTTTCACTGTCTTTGAATCCTTCTGTTTCCACACCGGAACTGGTGTCAATGCCATAAGGATGAAGCGTATTGATCGCATGCTGTACATTTTCCGAATTCAGTCCGCCTGCCAGTACATACGGACGGTTCATATGTTTCAGAAGATTCCAGCTGAATGTTTCCCCGCTTCCTCTTCCTGCATCCAGAAGAACCAGATCCGCGCTGCATGTCATTGCTTTATCAATGTCATCTTCACTTTGGATGATGAAGGCTTTCATGACAGGCATCTGCGGTTCTTCTTTTTTTATGAAAGCTATAAAGCTTTCATCTTCATCGCCATGAAGCTGCACGCCATTGATCAGGCTTTTTCGATAACAGCTAAGAATGGTTTCAACCGGTTCATTGACAAATACACCGAATGCGAAGATTTCCGGATCCAGCAATGCCTTCAGCTGTTTCAGCTGTTCTTCCGGCACATATCTTTTAAACGGCTTTGAGAGAATGAAACCGCAGGCATCTGGATGATATTGGTTCACTGCTTCAATATCTTCCTTACGGCGCATGCCGCAGATTTTGATCTTTGTCATATCTGCGATGCCTTAATGTAGGCTTCCATCGTCTGATAAGCCTTTCCGGAATCGAGGATTTCTTCTGCCATTTGCACACCCTGAGCCATGGATTCCGCTTTGCCTGCAACATAGATTGCGGCTCCGGCATTCATCAAAACGGTATTGCGTTTTGTGCCTTTGACGGTTCCGTTCAGGATGCCTTTTGTGATCTCTGCATTTTCCTGCGGTGTGCCGCCTTTGAGCTCATCCTTTGTGCCTCTTGCAAATCCGAAGTCTTCCGGACAGATTGTTGAAGTACGGTAATAGCCGTCCCGCAGTTCTGTGATTGTGGTTTCTCCGCAGGAAGAAATTTCATCCAGCTTTTCATGGCCATAGACAACAAATGCGCGTTTGACGCCAAGCTTGTCGAGAACCTTGGCTACCGGTTCGGCAAGATACTCATCATAAACACCTAATACGAAGTATTCCGGTTTTGCCGGATTTGTCAGAGGCCCGAGGATGTTGAATACGGTTCTGAATCCGAGTTCTCTGCGGATTGCGCCGACATATTTCATCGCCGCATGATATTTCTGGGCAAAAAAGAAACAAAGACCTGTTTCAGAAAGCAGCTGTCTTGCCTTGTCAGGATCCTGACTGATGTTTACTCCCAGGGCTTCCTGTACATCGGCAGTTCCGCTTAGGGAAGAAGCTGCCCGGTTGCCATGCTTTGCGACAGGAATGCCGGCTGGAGCGATAATGAAAGCTGCTGTTGTGGAAATGTTGAAGGACTGGGAATTGTCACCGCCGGTGCCGACAATTTCAAGAACTTCAAGACCGGGATGTTCAACCGGTGTTGCGTGTTCCCGCATTGCCTGGGCACAGCCGGAAATCTCGTCGATGGTTTCGGCTCTTGCCGACTTGGTGGATAATGCGGCCAGGAAAGCCGCGTTCTGGGTCGGTGTGGTTTCGCCGTTCATGATTTCATTCATGACGGTGTAAGCCTCATCGAATGTGAGATCTCCTTTGTTTACAATTTTGACAATCGCTTCCTTGATCATACTCTTTACCTTTTCCCTTTCAGTTCAGCAATCATTTCTGTCTTATTCTCTGCCCGCATCAGGGTTTCCCCGATGAGTACGGCATGGATGTTTCCTTCTTCCAGCTTCTTCGTGTCTTCTCTGCTGCGGATGCCGCTTTCTGCCACGAATATGATGTTTTCACCGGCTATATCACGCAGCCGGATTGAATTGTTCAGATCCACTGTGAAGTCGCGCAGATTGCGGTTATTGACGCCGATGATGGAAGCACCGCTGTTAACAGCCATGCGGACTTCATTTTCATCATGTGCCTCCACCAGTGCCGACATGCCAAGTTCATGTGCGATGGATAAATAACGGCTTAATGTTTCTTCATTCAGCAGACTGCATATCAGCAGTACTGCTGAAGCCCCTGCGGTTTTCGCTTCATAGATCATATATTCATCGACAATGAAGTCTTTGCGCAGAACCGGAATATGAACATTTGCGGCGATTTCCCTGAGATATTCCAGTGAGCCGAGAAACCATTTCGGTTCTGTCAGCACTGATATCGCATCCGCTCCTGCTTTTTCATATTCCTTCGCAATATCGAGATAACGGAATTCCGGATCGATCAGTCCTTTGGAAGGAGAAGCCTTTTTGCATTCAGCGATGAGTGAAAGACCTTCTTTCTGAAGTGCTTTAAGAAACGGGAAGCCGGTGTCCGCATTCATGGAATAAGCCTCTTTGCGTATCACATCTTCCGGACATTTTTTCTTAGCATCTTCAACCCGCTGTTTTGCATAATCAGCCAGCTTTTCCAGTATGTCTGCCATTTGAACCTCCAAAACAATAAAAACCCTGACGGAGATATACTCCATCAGGGACGAAAACAATTCGCGGTGCCACCCTGTTTCACGCTTTTGCGTGCACTTTGCAGGATACAGTCATATCCCCGGATACTAACGTAATCCACCACGTCGCAGAATACTCGGTTTCCCTTTGACTGCGCCCTCAACGGTCCATTTGACAGACTGTGCTTCTGCCCGGCTCTCACCTGCCCGGACTCTCTTTGAGATCATATCTGCCGTTATCTCCGCATCATCGGTTTCTGTTGTGAACATTATCATATGTTTTGCATGCATGGTCAACATTAATGCATGTGCTTCCGGCAGATTTGCAAACTATTTTCATCGATATTTGAAAACTTTTTCATATCAATCAACGGCTGCAGCATGTATACAAAAGAACCATCCCTCTGCAGGGATGGCCTTCTTCAAGGATTATTCATTTGACATAAAATCATTTCTCAGGACTGACTTCCAATTTCGTTTGCCAAACAGGAAACGAACAATTATGACCTGATGCCGTTCATTATTCACAGTGTAAAACAGAATGTAATTTTTCACAGGGGCAATTCGGATACCGAGCATCTTCAATACCGGATCATCCACAACCGGGTATCTGCCGGGAAGTTGGGAAAGACTTTCCATGAGCATTTCAACAGCATTCAGCAATTCATCAGCAGCTTTCGGATTTAAAATAATATGTTTTATGTAATCTGACGTACTGACTAAATCATTTTCTGCTGAGCGTGTAATCAGGATTTCGTATTTCATTTTCTTTTGCGGATATTGCTCAATGCTTCAGTGAACGGACGGATCTGACCAGACTGAATGTCATCCATTCCTTCCCTTACCAGATTATAGAGTTCGAGTTTTCCTATCAGCTGCTCATATGCTTCAATACTCATTACAGTCAGATCACCTTTTCCATTTTTAGTAATATATACAGGCTCTGAATATTCATGGCATAAGGCGGAAATTCCATTGTAATCATTGCGGAGATCCGCACTGGATTTGATAATCGGCACAAAACTCACCTCCTTAATATAACAATATTATACCAATATTTTGTTATAAACAAACTATTGAATATGGCATAGTCACAATAATTTGCAGTCATTTCAATGCATTCTTTTTCTGCAGACCAGGTAAAGCCTGACTTCAAAGAGCAGGCAAAAGCAGAGTCCTGACCGGAATTTATACGTTTCAATATTGTTGAAAAGGACGTCCGGGATATCTGTTAACTGCAGATAAACGGCGAATAGTGACATCCCAGGCAGTGATCAGAAAGATTAAAAAATCAATTTATCCAGTACGATGCAAAAACCAGACTGAGCAATACAAAAAGGGAAACCAATAAACAGGTTTCCCTTAGTGTGTCATTCCTTTTCAGTCTTGGAAACAGATTATTTGGAATATCTGTACAGGAATGTAACGATGTGTTCTCTGAGGCACTCAAGCTTCGGTCCGAATCCGCCGGCGTGCTCGCCTGTGCTGTATCCGTTTGCGATCTTGTTTTCACTTGCCCATACACATGCGTTGTAGTAGTAGTCGGAAGCCT
>CAMVGT010000095.1 GCA_947167125.1 uncultured Erysipelotrichaceae bacterium | reverse complement strand
AGAGGACCTAACCTCATTGAATAGCCATTAAACTACTCAACTGTTAGATCCCCTTTCTTTTTCCTTATTCGTTTGTCAGATCGCTGCCGAAATACTTTTCGGAAATCGCTGCCAGTGTTCCGTCTGCCTTCAGTTCGGAAATTGCCTTGTTGATGGCTTCCAGCAGAGTCGCGTTGTCTTCGCCCTTGACTAACGGAATCGCATACGGTGTCGCGTCTGTGCTTCTTGCGGTGACCTTGATCTCTGCTGTGCCGGTTGTCTTGAGGTAGTCCTGAACGGATGTTTCGGCATTGATTGTCGCATCAACCTGCTTCTGGATGACCATGGACATGGTTTCCGCAAGAGAGTCAACACCCTGCACTTCAGCGCCATAGGATTCACCGATTTCCATATATGTGGAACCGATGGAGTTCGCAGTTGTCTTTCCTTTCAGATCTTCGAAGGTTTTGATTTCTGTTTCATCGCTTCTGACAACAAGAACTGAATGGTCATAAGCATACGGATCTGTGAAGTCATATGTCTTCTGGCGGTCCGGTGTAATGTCAACGCCGTTGCATACCATATCCATCTGACCGGTGCTCATGCTGGTGAACAGTGTATCCCAGGGGGATTCCACAAATTCAGCTGTGACGCCGAGCTTTTCAGCAATCTTCTGTGAAACTTCAACATCGAAGCCGACCAGTGTGTCGGAAGAATCATGGAAGCAGAAGGGCTGCCAGTTTCCTTCCAGACCGATTACAAGCTTGCCTGCTGCCTGAATTCTTGCCAGATGATCCTGTTTTTCGGCGCCGCCTTCCTGTTTTCCTGCGCAGCCTGTCATCGCAAGCGCAAGAGTTGCTGTAAGAGCTGTTTTAACTGCCTTGTTCATTCTTTTCCTCCCGCCTTTTCAGGCATCTTTATCTTACATTCTCCATCCGGAGAAATTCACGTGTTCTTTCCTTTTTCGGATTTTCGAAGAATTCTTTCGAGCTTCCTTCTTCTACAATGTTTCCCCCTTCCATGAAAATCACATGGGAAGAAACATCTTTGGCAAAGCTCATTTCATGGGTGACGACAATCATTGTCATGCCTTCTTCCGCAAGCTTGCGCATGACATTGAGCACTTCCCCGATCAGTTCGGGGTCAAGGGCTGAAGTCGGCTCATCGAAATAGATGATTTCCGGATCCGCCGCAAGCGCTCTTGCGATTGCCACACGCTGCTGCTGGCCGCCGGAAAGCTGAATCGGATAGGAATTTTCCTTCCCTTCCATGCCGACGCGCTTCAGCATCTCCCTGCCGATTCTGTCCGCTTCGGCTTTATTGATTTTTCTGACAACGGTCAGGCCGAGGGTGACATTCTGCAGTGCAGTCTTATTGCGGAACAGGTTGTAGTTCTGGAACACAAAGCCGGTCCTTCTGCGGATTGCCGCAATATCCTTTTTGGATGTATGGGCAAGGTCATATTCCTTACCGCCGAACACCATTGTGCCCTGATCGGCTGTTTCCAGATAGTTGATGCATCTTAACAAGGTTGTTTTGCCGGAACCGGAAGGTCCCAGGATCGCAATGACATCGCCTTTGTTTACGGTCAGGTCGACCCCTTTCAGAACGCCGACTCCGTCAAAAGCCTTATGAATATTTCTGATCTCAAGCAGTGCCATGATTACCCCCTGTCAGCCCCGAACGAATTCAGTTTCTTTTCGCAGGCCCTCTGCAGTGCCATCAGAGCCGAAGAGAAGATGAGATAGATGATCGCGACTTCGAAGTAGATCGGCAGGAACTGGTAGGTTCTGCCGGTAATCCGCTGGGCTGCGAAGAACATTTCCACAACCGTGATATTAGCCGCAAGAGATGTATCCTTCAGCATCGAAATCAAGGAGTTGAACAGCGGCGGAACCGCGGTTCTGAATGCCTGCGGCAGGATAATGTGGCGCATGATCTGAAGATAATTCATGCCGATGCACCAGCCTGCCTCCGCCTGTCCGCTCGGTACCGACTCCAGGGCGGCACGCATTGTCTCAGCGCAGTAAGCACCTTCATTCAGCGAGAACACGATCACAGCGGCGGTGAATCCCGGCACTTTCCAGCCAAGCGACGGAAAGCCGAAGAATACCATGTAAAGCTGTACGATCAGCGGTGTTCCGCGGATAAACCATATATAGATCCGGCACAGTGAACTGAGCACCGGAACTTTCGCATATTGAATCATGGCGACCGCAACCGCAATGATTAATGCAAATGTGAATGAGATGACGGTCAGAGGTACGGTTACCTGAATTCCCTGCATCAGCAGTTTGGGAAACGACTCAATCATCAGCTGCAGTATTTCCTGAAATGACATCGGTCCTCCTTATTTAAAAGGCGTAGTTATGTTACCGCAATCAGAAGGCATGCGCAACTCTTGTGACCGCTTTGGTCCGGGAAATAAAAAAACCGCAGTGCTGTGCTGCACATACGGCATCTGAGGCGGGAATCCTGTCTATTTTTCTTTCAGGATATCATCCTGATAGTCCCGCGAAAGAGAAAGCATTTCTGTATAGAGACGGCGGAAATAAACCCGGATGTCATCATCCTGAATCCGTTCTGCGTTTTTCTCAATGATTGCCTGCTCTCTGCCGCTGTCAAGAATCGGAAGTCTGTTTTCAATCTTGTAGTCAATGATGTCGCGCACAACTTCAAATCTCTTTTCAAAAAGATCCGCAAGCTGCGCATCGATTTCATCTATTCGGTTCCTGTCTTCTTCCAGACGCGTTGTCATAACCGCCTCCTTTTAAGCGAATCATCTACATTTCCATTATAATCACCCTTTGCGTGAAAATGCACTAACGGATTCTTATACAAGGATGAAAGTCTTGTGATAGAATATTGTGCATAAAAAAAGAAGGAAGGCATGTATATGGGAAAAAACTTTGTATTTATTTCTCCAACATTTCCTAAAACCTACTACCAGTTCCCGAAAGCCTGGAAAGAGCTCGGCGGCAATGCATTATGCATCGGCGAAGACGGATGGGAATCTCTTTCTCAGGAAATGAAGGATGCCTGCACGGAATACTACCGCGTTGATTCCATGATGGACTACGATCAGATGTACAGAGCGGTCGCATGGTTTGCGCATAAATACGGAAAGATTGACTGGCTGGAATCCAACAATGAGTTCTGGCTGGAACAGGATGCAAGACTCCGTACAGACTTCAACATCACCAGCGGTGATAACTCTGAAGCTGTCATGCGTTTCAAGCGCAAATCCAATATGAAGGCCTACTATCATAAAGCAGGTGTTCCGGTCGCAAGATATCACCTGACATCCACTTATGAAGAAGGAAAGAAATTCATCGATGAAGTCGGATATCCGGTCATCGTCAAACCGGATGACGGTGTCGGTGCCAATGCAACATGGAAGATCTCCAATGAAGAAGAACTGAAGGACTTTTACACAAAAGATCTCGGCACCCAATATATTATGGAAGAGTTTGTACCGGGATATATTGTTTCCTTTGACGGCATTGCCGATCAGAACAACAATATCATCTTCAAGACAAGCCATACTTTCCCGCTGCCGATTATGGATATTGTCAACTCCAAGGGTGAATGCTATTACTGGAGTGAAAGAGTCATTCCGGAAGATCTCGATGAAGCAGGAACCGCCGTCATTAAGGCATTTGATATCCGCGGCCGTTTCTTCCATACGGAATACTTCCGTCTTTCCGAAGACAAGGAAGGTCTCGGCAAAAAAGGTGGAATCGTCGGCCTTGAAGTCAACATGCGTCCGCCCGGAGGCTATACGCCTGACATGATGAACTTTGCCAACAACATCAATGTCTATGCAATCTACGCAAAGATGGCAATGGACAATACGTCTGACTATCAGACAGACAGACCGTACTCCTGCGTCTATGCCGCAAGAAGAGACGGACTCTCCTATAAAAACAATGCCGCTTCCATCTTCTCAAGATACGGCAAAAGCATCAATATCCATGACCGCATGCCGGAACTGCTTGCGGAAGCGATGGGAAATGAATTCTATGTCGCACGTTTTGAAGATGATGAACAGTGCCGTGATTTCGTCCGGTTCGTTCTGGATAAAGCTGAGGGCTGAAATCAATGAAGACAGAATACTACAGAGAATACAGTCCGAATCTCGGCAGAGATATGGAATATAAGGTCTACGGACATGCCGGCAGACCGATGCTGGTGTTCCCCTGCCAGGACGGAAGATTCTTCGATTTTGAAGACAGAGGTATGGTCGAGTGCGCAAGAGAATACATCGATGCCGGAAGAATCCAGCTGTTCTGCTGCGATTCCAATGACCAGAATTCCTGGAGCCGGATCAATGACTGGGACAACCGCAACCGCATTGAGCAGCAGGAAGCCTATTACCGCTATATCACCGATGAACTCTGCCCGCGCATTTTTGAAATCAATGCCAACGCAAACGGCGGCAATTATGCTGAAGGCATTCTGACAGCAGGATGTTCCATGGGCGGAACGCACGCTTTGAACTTCCTGTTAAGAAGACCGGACATCTTTGCCGGCTGCATCGCCATGAGCGGTGCCTACAACGCAAGGCTCTTCTTCCCGGATTATATGGATGATCTTGTCTATGCCAACTCCCCTGTGGACTATATCGAAGGCATGCCTTATGACCATCCTTATGTTGAAATGTACCGCAACCGCGAAATCATCGTTGTCTGCGGACGGGGTGCCTGGGAACATCCGATGCAGGAAGATTCCGCAAGACTCAAGGAACTCTTCACATACAAGAACATCGATGCCCACATTGAATTCTGGGGCAATGATGTGGCCCATGACTGGCCATGGTGGCTCAAGGAATTCCCCTACTATCTCAACTGGGTCTGCTGAAAAAAATGAATCCGTCAGGAATTTAAATTCCCGGCGGATTTTTTGTTTTACATTAACGGTGCGAACAGTCTCAGTATCGCCAGAAGATACGCTGTGATGGGGCCCTTGCGTACTTCCTTGATGTCCATCAGATGCGACTTTTCACACGCTTCCATAAAGTCCGCCTTGATATCGGCGATCTTTTCAGAGCGGTAAAGATAGGTTCCGTTTTCGAAGTGGAGATAGAGGCTTCTGTAGTCGAGATTGACAGTTCCGACAGTCGCAACCTGATCATCCGAAACAAATACTTTGGAATGGATAAAGCCCGGTGTGTATTCATAGATTTTGACACCGCCTTCAATCAGCTGTCTGTAATAGGATCTTGTGATCTGCCATACAAGCTTCTTGTCCGGAATGCCCGGCGTCATGATCCGCACATCCACGCCATGTTTTGCGCAGAGGATCAGAGCATTGATCATTTCTGTGTCAATGATCAGATACGGTGTAAAGATGTAGCAGTAGTCATTGGATTCATTCAGAATTCCCATATAGATATTCTGTGCTGTGATTTCATCATCCAGCGGCGTTTCTCCATACGGCGCAATGAATCCGTCATGTTTCCCGGGCAGCGGTTCCGCCTTGAACTTTGTGAAGTCCTCATCCTTCTCTTTTCTGGTCAGTGCGTTCCAGTGCGTCAGGAACATGACGGTATAAGACCATACCGCTTCACCGGTAATCCGGATGACATTGTCTTTCCAGTGTCCGTGTTTTTCTATCTTATTGATATATTCATCCGCCAGATTCACGCCGCCGGAGAATGCAGTCTTTCCGTCAATGACCATGATCTTGCGGTGATCGCGGTGGTTCATGATGATGCCGATGATCGGGTTGATCCGGTTGAACGGAATGCACTGAATGCCTTTTTCCTCAAGCTGCTTTGCGTATTTTGCGGAAAGGGTCATGAAGGATCCCATGTCATCATACATAACTCTGACATCAAGGCCTTCCTTTGCCTTCTGCTCAAGAATCTCCAGCATGCCGTTCCACATTTCCCCTTCTTCAATGATGAAGTATTCCAGGAAAATGAACTTTTCCGCTTTTTTCATTTCCTCCAGCATCACCGGATAGCCAATATCGCCCAGTCCGTAATAGTCAAAGCCGGTATTGCGGTAAAACGGGAAGCCGGCGCTGTGGGAAATATAATGAAACTGTCCCTTTTTCTGCGGATCTTTCCGGTTGAGTTCTTCAAGAACTTCCGGATCCTGCTGATAATATTTCTTCGCGTCATTTGTGGAAGTGACGAGATTCCACGTTGTCCGGCTGGCAAGCATATCCGCGCCAAGCAGAAGATAAACAGCAGTTGCGGGAATCGGCAGCATCATAATTGCGACAATCCACAGCATATCCTGGGAAAGATGTCTGCTGTTGTTAATGATCGCAAGCACAATCAGACCGCTCAGAAAACGGAGGACTTCAGCGATCCAGGCAGCCTGTTCACCGAACCAATGGAATACCGAGGCAATAATAAGAACTTCCAGAACAACCATCAGAATCATGAATGTTGTTCTGCTGAATAAAGCTTTCAGAATTTTCATATGGCAGTTTCAACCTTTCGTGCTTATTCTAGCATTTTTATCACGGAATGTTCTGCTTGCTTTGTCTGACTGCATAACAGCATCTGCAAATCAAACTTCTTAAACGGTTCCTCAATCTCACAAAAAATCAGAAATGATGCAATAAAACAGAATGCTTATGCATTAACAGGGTGAAAAGGAGGAACAGACGATGAAATACAGAATCATGACAATGGCGGCTGTCATTGCCGCTGCATCCATCCTTCCGGTTTATGCGCTGAGCGAAGAAGAACTGATTGAAGCCGCAAAAGAATATATTCCTGCTGAAGCGGAATTCATTGAAATGGAAAAAGACGGAAAGTTCTGGGAGGCTGAATTCATCCTTGACCAGCAAGAATATGAAGTCATCCTGACCGGCAGCGGCAAAGTGAAGGAAGTCGAATTTGACGCACATCCGGAAACCGGAGGAAAAAGTTTCGCGCTCGAAACTGATGAAATCCGCAGACTGATCAGAAAACAGTATGGAAATGCGGAGAAAATCCGGATCAGAAAAAAGCAGAGCAGAAAAAAAGGATGCACATACGAAGTGAAATTCCGGACGGATGAAATCCGCGGGGAAGTGAAAATCAACGCGGAGACAGGTGAAATCATTGAATATGAACTCAGATACAGCTGATCAGCTGCTGCACTGCCTCAGGTCTGAAACCGGGCAGTGCTTTTATTCTGTGCAGCGGAGTGGGAAGGAAAAGAATCTTTCATCAGAAGCGGTTCCTGTGCTAAGATATTCACTGTTCACGGGGATATGGCGGAATTGGCAGACGCATCGGATTTAGGATCCGATGGGGTGACCCGTGCAGGTTCGAGCCCTGTTATCCTCACTGTTTATGGGCAAATATGAGATTCCGGACTTCTGAGTAAGGAGACTGGGATCTCATTTTTGTTGGCGTTAGATTCTAAGCTCCATTTGACCGGTTTCTGGATAATCTTACGTGCTTAAGTAAGATCCTCAGGAGGTGCGACGGCACTTCGCGCACCGTAATGGAGGGAAAAATGAAGAAAAGGGCTCTAAGGTATTCTGTCTCAGAAAGTCAGTAACAAAACATATCCGTGCCCACTTAATTTCAGCTATCTATTAATCTTTTAGCTTCTTGCGCTATAATATAGATGATATTTTATGGGCATGCCCACAAATAATGAGGTAATATAATGATTCCACGTGACCAATATCTGAATCAGCTGATCAAAAAGATGAATAATCGTAAGATCAAGATAATAACCGGTATCCGCAGGTGCGGAAAGTCAGTATTGCTGAATGAAATCTTTTATGAATATCTGCTCTCTCAGGGGATTGCAGAGGATCATATCATCCGTATTTCTCTGGAAGATAACATGAATGCGAAGTATCGGAATCCTCTGCGGCTTGACGAACATATCCGCTCACAGATCACCGATTCACTGCCTTACTATGTTCTTCTGGATGAGATACAGAATGTTGTGTCCATCAAAAATCCCTGGATCGATGACA
>CAMVGT010000094.1 GCA_947167125.1 uncultured Erysipelotrichaceae bacterium | reverse complement strand
GATTGCATAAATATAAAAAATCTCCTTTCCACATGGCCCTAATGGCTATGTAAAAGGAGATTGTTATGAGTTATGAGTCAGCGACGAAACTGGAATTTATCTGTCTCTTTGACTTGCCTTCCACTTTAGCCATAGAGGGCTAAGAAGAGATGCTTTTGGGTCGCTCTGGATCCTTTCGCAAGGAAACTCCATACAATACCCACAGGACAGGATACCTCTTTCAATGACGCAATCACGTGCATAACAAGTGCCTTTCTTATTTCCATCGATACATCCGGCACATTTCCCTGTGATGAAACTTGGACATTGTCCGCAATAATAACCGCATTTTCCTAATAGTTTCTCATCCATACACAAACTCCCAAATAAAATCCCGATTTGCTTATCTCTTTCTGTTCAGGATCGCCTGCTCTGCTTCCTTGCGAGTAGGGTAGATCCTGGATTCTCTTACTTTAATACCGCCACCGTTCTCAAAGATGATGGTGTAGAAGCCTCCGGAATATCTCTGCACCGTGGCTTCCTTGATCAGATGTGTATTGCCACCTGTTAAGAATACGTGCTGTCCTGGTTTATATTTGCCTTCCATGCTCCACCTCAAGAATATTATACAGCCCAGATGAGCAGGGTAACAGCGCTCATCAGACTGTATGTACTTAAGAGAAAAGACCCTGATTCATCACTGAAACAGGATCTTCGCTGCATGTAATATTAATGCTGTTTTCGCTGTCTGAGGCCCAGTAAGTTGTTACAAATTCTTACAACTTATTGCCATTTTGGGGACAAATTGGGCCCGCGAGGGGTATTTTGCCATCCGAAATGTGCAAAATCTAGTCAATTTTCCTGATATAACTCGTTATAACTTTTTACAACTTGTTGCGGCGTAGACTTACGTAGGTTAATCGTTTCCTCTCTGTTTCATCGTCGGGAACAGCAGAACATCGCGGATGGATTCGGATTCTGTGAATAACATGCACAGTCTGTCAATGCCGTATCCGATTCCGCCTGCCGGAGGCATGCCGTATTCCAGTGCTTCGATGAAGTCCATATCGATGTCATTTGCTTCATCATTGCCGAGGTCTCTTTCCTTCAGCTGCGCCTCAAAGCGTTCGAGCTGATCAACCGGGTTGTTCAGCTCGGTATAGGCATTGGCGAATTCGGTTCCGCCGATGAACAGTTCAAATCTGTCAACGAATCTCGGATCTTCGGGATTCTTTTTGGTAAGAGGGGAGATCTCCAGCGGATGTCCATAGAGGAATGTCGGCTGGATCAGTGTTTCTTCAACATACTTCTCAAAGAACTTGTTGATGATGTGACCGTAGTCCTTTTCATGTTCTTCCAGTTCGATTTCATGTTCAGCCGCAAGCTTCAGGCATGTGTCCACATCATTGATTGCTCTGAAGTCGATGCCTGTCTTTTCCTTGATTGCGTCAGTCATGGATACTCTTGCCCATTCGCCGTCAAGGTTGATGTCATAGCCTCTGTATTTATAATCCATCTTGCCGATGACATCCTTCGCGATGGTCTTGTACATGCCTTCGGTCAGGTTCATCATGCCTTCAAGATTGGAGTAGGCAAGATATGCTTCCATAAGAGTGAATTCCGGATTGTGGTTGAGGTCCATGCCTTCATTGCGGAATACTCTGCCGATTTCATAGACAGCTTCCATACCGCCGACAAGCAGTCTCTTCAGAGGCAGCTCGAGGGCGATGCGCAGATACATATCAAGATTCTGTGTGTTGTGATGTGTCACAAACGGACGTGCGCTTGCACCGGTCAGAAGGGTGGAGAGAATCGGTGTCTCAACTTCTGTAAATCCCTGGCCAGCCATGTAATTGCGGATGCAGGCGATGATTGCCGGACGCAGGAACGCGACTTTCTTGGCATCCTCATTCATGATGAGGTCGACATATCTTCTTCTGTATCTTTCTTCCTTATCGGTAAAGCCATGGAATTTTTCAGGCAGAGGTCTTAATGCCTTTGTCAGATGTGTATATTCATGAACTTCAATCGAAAGCTCACCGGCATTGGTTTTGAAAACCGTACCGGAAACACCGATGATGTCGCCTACATCGGATGACTTGAACAGTTCATAGACTTCATCGCCGACAACCTGCTTCTTGACAACAACCTGAATCTTTCCGCTCTTGTCCTGGATGTGCATAAAGCCGATTTTGCCCATTCTTCTCTTGGACATGATTCTGCCTGCCGCTTTTGCGGTTACAGCCATGCCTACCAGCTCTTCAGCGCTCTTTTCGCCATAAGACGCAATCAGGTCAGCCGCATGGTCCTTTACATCAAATGCCTGTCCGAACGGATCGATTCCTTTTTCCGCAAGGGCATCCATCTTCTGTCTGCGGGCAAGTTCCTGGTCATTCATCTTCGCCTTGACAGCGTCCTTTGCCTTTGACTTCAGTTCTTCCTTTTTCTCTTCCGGAATGCTTTCCGCAATTGTTTCTGCTGCCTGCTTTGCGCTGAGTGTCAGTTTGTCGAGCAGGGCATTCAGCTGTGTCAGGTCTTCTTCGCTCATGCTGTCGGCAAGGGCTTCGCGCCGTTCCATAACCGCAGCCTTCAGTTCTTCAATCGGATTCATCTTTTTTCCTCCTGTAAAAATATAAAAGCTCCCGCCATAGGGACGAGAGCTTGTTCGTGGTACCACCCTAATTCACACGCATTGCGTGCCTCATTGTTCCTTTAACGCCGGTAATGCGGCAGATGCTCGGGAGTTCTTGTCAGAATGCATTCCATCCGCTTCCTTTTCACCATCCGAAGCTCGCTTGAGAATTTCCTGCAGACTCTTTCTCCGTCATTGCTTTTGCGGCTTTATTCTAGCATTTATTTCTTTCATTTCAAGTCGCAAGTGCGTATTTTGCGGCTGCTGAACACGAATGAAATCAGAACTTTGATCTGCCGAGAAGGCGTTCCCCGTTTTCAGAATAAATCATTTCACGGATCCCGTCATATGCTTCATTTGCGTCAAAATGTTCTTTCTTTTTCAGAATGACAGGGGCAGGGGAATGCGGGAAATCGGATCCAAAGACAATCTTTGTATCATCCGCCGTCATCCTCAGCATATTCAGTCCGACCGGTTCAGGATCGCCGGCAATATCGAAATACAGCTTTTCAAATTCCGCTTTCGCATCGATTGTTTCCATCATGTTAAGTGAAGCCAGGATGCCGGAAACGCCGGTGAACCGTTGCAGCATATACGGCAGGAAAGAACCGCAGTGCGGCACAATCCAGCGGATATCCGGGAAGCGGGTCATAATCTGACGCGACATCATATTCAGCACGGCTCTGGTTGTATCGGCCGGATATTCATAAATGGCAGCTACTGTTCCGGTGATGCAGTCTGCCGGTCTTTCTTTTGCGCGGCAGGGATGGATGATGACAAGTGCCTTTTTCTCATTCAGCACTTCCATCAGAGGATCAAAGGAAGGATGTCCTAGATAAACGCCATAGGCATTGGTCGGAACCTTGATGCCGAGGGCTCCCAGTTCATCCATTGCATAAACCGTTTCTGCAATTGCCCCCTGCACATCGGGAAGGGGAACAGCTGCAGTAAAGGAGAAGGATTCCGGATGCTCTTTGCAGATGGCTGCGATTTCATTGTTGACGGCACGTGCGGCAGCCTGTGCTTTCTGCGGATCTCCGTTATAGATATGGGGTGTAGGAGCGGAAAGAACGGTATGATCAATTCCGGCTTTTTTCATGAAATCAAGATGTGCTTCTGCACTCCATGCCGGCAGCGGGAATCCGTCATCCGCAATCACGTCAATTTCAAGTTCTTCCATCGCTCTGCGGAAGCCGTCCGTAACCGGATGGGCATGAAAATCAATGACTCTTGTATTGTTCATATGGTTGTCCTCAGTTTCTTTTTTTCATTATAAGAAGCGGTTTCCGCTGCTGTCAAAACAATAAGAAAACCGCACGGTTTCCCATGCGGCATGAATTCATATAACTGCTTAATCGTCGTAATGGCGGGGCAGACGGTTGGGGTCTCTCTTCAGCAGGTTGTTGACCAGAATGCCGAGGATCAGAGAGCAGGCAACCGATGTGATGGTGATTCTTCCGAATGTCAGGCTCAGTCCGCCGATACCGGAGATCAGGATTGTCGAAACGACATAGAGATTCTTGTTTACATCAAGATCGAGTCTCTGGATCATCTTCAGACCGGATACCGCGATGAATCCGTACAGTGCCATGCACACGCCGCCCATGACACAGGAAGGAATGGAAGAAATAAATGCGATAAACGGTGAGAGGAAGGAGATGATGATGCATTCGATCGCTGCGCAGATAATGGTCGCTACAGAAGCGTTTCTTGTGATCGCGACACAGGCTACGGATTCGCCATAGGTTGTGTTCGGGCATCCGCCGAAGAACGCGCCGACCATGGAACCGACACCATCGCCTAATAATGTCTTGTCAAGACCCGGATCTTCCAGAAGGTCTCTTCCGATAATCGAGGAAATATTCTTATGGTCTGCGATATGTTCCGCAAATACAACCAGGGCAACCGGAATGTACGCTGCCGCGATGGTTCCGATATAACCGCCGTCGATTTCAGAGAAACCGGCAAGACCTTTGAAGAATGTGAACTCAGGAATGGAAATGAATGTCTTCAGCGAGATGCCGCCTTCGGTCAGTGCCGCAAAGGATGCGAAGCTGACGATCTTCATCGCTTCATTGCCTGTCGCGTTGCCGATGAATGTGAGAACCAGCGCAACGCAGTAGCCGGCAAGAATACCGATGATGAACGGAATCAGTTTGAATGACTTTTTGCCGTATGTGCTCACCAGCATTGTGGTGAACAGGGCAACCAGGCCGCAGAGGACTGCCCACTGTGTCTGGGCACCTGTTGCGGAGCTTGTCTGCAGATCGCCGACCGCATTTCCTGCCAGGGAAAGACCGATGATGGCGACTGTGGGACCGATGACAACCGGCGGCATGAGGGTGTTGACCCAATGGACACCGATTTTGCTGATGACGAGCGCGAATACGACATAGACAAGGCCTGCGAATACAGCGCCGATAATCAGGCCGGCAAATCCTGCATTGGCGGATACGGCACCGGCGAAAGCGGCGACCATGGAACCGATGAATGCGAAGGAAGAACCGAGGAATACCGGACTCTTGCGCTGGGTGAAGGCGGTATAGACCAATGTACCGACACCGGCACCGAACAGGGCTGCGCCTGTGGACATGCCGTTGCCGACAATCATCGGAACTGCGATGGTGGCTGCCATGATGGCCAGCACCTGCTGGAATGCGAATACAATCAGCTGTTTTAACTGCGGTTTGTCTTCAACTTCAAAGACAAGTTTCATAGAGTGATACCTCCCTTTAAGAAAAGATCATATCCGCAACCAACTGCTTTGTCCAGCAGTTTCAGGGATGACAGCGCTTTCATTTTTGCAACAGTTCAGACAAATATGAAAACAGGCGGTTTCTGTTTCAGACCGCCTGTTACTGATAAAGACTGTTGAGATAGGCAACCAGCTGCTGGGCTGCGCCATAGAGTGTATAGCTGATATCGGAATCGTTGGATGAAATGCAGAAGGAGACATCTTCGGTAAAGCCCATGATGTAGGTGTGCACACGTCCGTCCGGACATTCCGCCGATCCGGTCTTGGCATAGACCATTCCGTAATTCTCCTCATCCAGCCCATACCCGACAGCAGTTGAATGCATGATTTCCTTCAGCTGCGTATCGATCTCCCTGGTGATGCAGTTTTTCAGCTTGTGGCTGACATGGCGGTAGAGCGGCAGTCTGCCAAGACGCACCGACTCAACGATATACGGCTGCATCATCACGCCGTGGTTGGCAATCGCCTGGGCGATCATCGCAAGATGCAGGGGTGTGATTTCCGTATTGCCCTGACCGAAGGATACCTGGGCAATGTCAGCCGGTGTTCCTTTGCCGAAATCGAGAACCGAACTGATTGTCCCTAGGAAGGGGATTTCAATATCGGTGCCGATCAGGAAGTTTTCCGCCATCGCCGCAATCCGTTCCTTGCCGACCAGATTGCCGAGATTCGCAAAATAGCAGTTGATCGAATTGTTCAGCGCGGTTTCAAGATTGATATCTCCATAGGCATAATCGCCGTAGTTGCGGATTTCAAAGCCGTCGCCTTCGGCAATATAGGAGCCGGTGTCATAGTAGTCAAAGAAGCTTTCATCCAGATCTTCTTCGGCTGCCTTCTGCAGGGCAGCGGCGGCGGTGATGACCTTGAATGTGCTTCCCGGCGGATCGTTTTCAAATGTTCCTCTGCGGAACTGCGATCCCGGCACATCGCTCAGCAGGAGCGTATTGACATCATTGACGTCATAATCGATGGTGCTCTGCGAGGCCAGACACCGGATTGCCCCGGTCCGGTTGTCCAGGACAATGACGCTTCCTTCGCTTCCGCCCAGGATCGAACTCCAGGCAAAATTCTGCAGACCGTTTTCGGTAGTCATCCGCACCGAAGCGCCGGTGTTTTTCTCATCAAGGGTGAACATTGTATAGTCATACAGATTGCCGCGCAGGCCGAAGCGGTTTTCCTGTGTCCCGTTGACGGTGTAGTAGCCAAGCAGCCATGCATAGCTGTAATTCATCGGATAGGCAGCCTGTGCTTCACTCATCGCTTCGCTGCCGCCCATGATCAGGGAACCGTTTGTGTCCAGATAGGAACCTTCAATCATGTAGCCTTCGATTGCCTGCATCGTAACCGAATTCTTCGTTGCCCGGTAGTTGGGATCCACATGCGGCATGATCAGATACTTGCCGCTGAAGGCAGTCACAAGCAGAAGGGTCAGCACCGCGGCAGCCGCTTCGACAATCCGGATCCGTCTTTTCGCTGTCTGCTCATTCATCGCTTTCACCTCTTTCGCTTCCGCTGAGATACAGCAGAAGACCGCTGAAACAAAGGACGATGGTCTGATAGGTTCCGCCTCTTGAAAGGTAGGGAATCGGCAGACCGGCTAAAGGAATCAGATTGCATGAGCCAAGTATGACAACCGCCGCCTGGGCGCAGATCAATACCGTCATGCAGTAGACGGCGACCGCCTGGGCTCTTGATGTATGCATTTTTTCAAGAGCGAGCTCACTGCCGCTCATCATGATCCTTAAGAAGAAATACAGCGCCGCAAATCCCATCAGCATCCCGAAGCTGTTCATCAGGGCGATAAATGCCATGTCGCTTTCCACAACCGGGATCGCATTGAAATTGACGCGGTTGCCGAAAAGACCTGCCACCCATAATGCTTTCTTTCCCTGCAGCAGCTGATAGCCTGCTCCATAGGGATCCGAATAGATATTGGCGGTGATGGAAAAACGCAGATAGACTTTGCGCACATAAGGCCATAAGGCCGCAAGGACACTGTTGAGCTGACCGGCATCGGCCATCGGCTTCATGATGTGATAAAGCCCGTAGCATGTTCCTAAGGCAAGCACCGTCGCTCCGGCAATGGTCAGCAGATAGCAGCGCTTCTTTGTGCCTTTTTCCATAAAGATAAACAGAATCGAAAGATGCAGGAAGTAAAGGATAAAGAAGCTTCCAAGCTCATGGATCATCAGCGATCCGGCAAGATTGAGAATAAAGAAGACGGTTGAAATCACAAGGATCCTTGTTTCACTGAGCCTCTGGCCCGGCGCAAACAGAGAACTGTAGAACCATACCGCCGCGACCTTTGCGGCATCGGTCAGCTGGGCTGTGAAAGGACCGATCTTTACCCATGCGTTTGTACCCATGCCGTTGGGATCATAGCCTTTGAAATACAGCAGGATATAGACAGCAGCCGCAAGCACAAGCGAAACATAGACCGCTTCCGGACGGTTCAGCAGCTTCTTTGCCAATGTGAACAGTCCTGTAAACACAATCGCAATGCCAAGGCCTGCCGCGTATTTCAATGGCTGAAAGACTGTGAAGGTCGCATAGACTTCATCAATTGTCAGCTGCAGGGCAATGCCGGTTGAAATCAGGCATGCGATTGAGGAAAACAGCTTCATGTCACCGTCCCGGTTATAAACCCAGGTGCCGATGAACGCGGTTGATAAAAGCAGCGGGACCAGGCAGTAAAGATACTTCATCACTGCGGCCGGTGCCTGCAGCCATACAAAAACGATCAGAAGAAACTGCAGGATAATCGGCAGGACAATCTGCCTCGCT
>CAMVGT010000093.1 GCA_947167125.1 uncultured Erysipelotrichaceae bacterium | reverse complement strand
GTGGCCGGAATTCCGAAGAATGTGACCATCGGAAATCCGTAAGGGAAAAAGCTGAAAAGGAAATACGGCAGTATGATGAGCATCATGACTGCGATTCCGAATACTTTGAGTGCCCTGCCGGGATCTCTGATGATCAGATAGACGGCATTGGTAAGTGTTCTGAATGCTGTATTTTCAAAGCGCGAAAGAACCATGAAGAGATAGATAAACAGAAGCAGCCAGGCAAAGATCAGGATCATAACGATCACTGCCGCAAATGCATAAAATGCCTGTCCTGCAGCCGCGCTGCCTGCTGCCTGTATGAGAAAAGCGGCAAGAATGATCAGAACGGCAATCATGCCTGTTCCAAGGATCGCGCCCTGGCGTATATTCTGCACGAAGGAATGAAAGAACATGCGGACAACACTGTCCCCTTCGTCATTCCGCATTTTGATGCATGTATAATCAAGAGCGGCAGTACTGACGCCGATTGTCACAACCGGAAGCGAACAGATCACCCATAATACATTGAGTACCATGAGATTGAACATCAGTTCCAGAAATGAAACAACCGGGCTTTCGTAGTCACCGTCCTGCTGAAATCTGGCCATAGAATGATTCCTGCTATACCTTTGTTTTTATGAATAAATGATACTATAACTCCTATCATTTTTGACAGGTTAATTTCACATAATGCACACAATTCATATGATACGATCCCACCGCACCCTATCTGATTTCTGAACGGCGGAACTTCATTCCGGTTTCCCTTCCTATCATTAGATATTGTCAACCAATCTTTGAAGGTGTTTAATGATTCTATGAAAAAAATCATCATCATACTGGTTCTGCTTCTCTGCATTCCTGCATATTTTGTATACAGCCTGAACAAAGAGACAAAAGCGCTTGAGGCAAAGCTGGCGGACAGTGAAACAAAACAGACTGAGCTGAATATACAGCTGAATGACGCAAATGCCGCTTATCAGGAAGCGGAAAGTGAACTTGCGGAAACGAAAGAAGCTGCTGAGCCTTTCATTGAGGAAAATGAAAAATGGAAAACAAGAGCAGAAGAACTGCAGACATACTTGCCCTGATCGGCATTCTTGCCTGCGGCATCTGTCTCTGTATTCTTGTTTACCGTCTGCAGGCAAAAAAAGAATTCCTGATGCAGCGGATTGACGCATCTCAAAAGCTGAATGCTGAGACAGAAACTGAAATTGAAAATATAAAATCTGATACAGCAAAGCTGCAGGAAGATATCCGGATCTATGCGGATATGGAAAAAACAGCAGCTGAAACAAGAGAAAATTATTATAAAGTATGCAAACAGCTGGAGGATGCGGTCATCGCTCACGAAGCCGACTGCAAAATTGCCTATCTCACATTTGATGACGGTCCCTACCTCAATACAACCGGAAAGTATCTCGATGTGCTGGATCAGTACGGCGTTTTGGCTACATTCTTTCAGATCGGCAGACCATCCGAAGAGCTGGATCCTCTTTACAGACGCGTTTATGAAACCGGACATACGGTGGCCAATCATACCTATACCCATCAGATCCGCAACGGAATCTACCGTTCCGTCGACGCGTTTATTTCCGATGTAAAGCGAAACCGGGAGTTCATAGAAGACAAACTGGGATATACAACCGATATCCTCCGCTTTCCCGGCGGTTCATCCAGTGCCAGAAATCTGAAACCGGCAATTATCGAAGAACTGAGAAAACTAGGTTATGGCTATGTCGACTGGAATTCGGCGACCGGGGATGGCGTGCAGATGATGACACCGGCAGAATACCGTGACAATGTGCTGAACAAAACCGGAAACCGGGATATCCTTGTTGTATTAATGCATGACTACAGTGCCAACACACTGACCGCCCTGCCGGAAATCATTGAAGGTCTGAAGAATCAGGGTTATATCTTCCTTCCCCTGTTCTATGAAAGCTCCATGATCAACAAATAAAAAAATCAGCTTCATATCGGAGCTGATTTTCATTACTTACCAGTCTACTGCGATATCGATCTGATACGGATCGGTATAGGAGAAGGTTCCGGTATCGGCACAGATTGCAGTGCCTAAGCTTGTTTCTACAATGGTTCCTCTCGGACGGACCTGGAAACCGCAGGCAGCCATGACATAATCGCCGTACATCTTGACGCCGTCATCTCTTACCCAGTAGGTGTAGTTGTATCCGGCATCCTGCATCAGTGCGATGACGCCGTTCATATTCAGGTTGTAATAGGTTTCCTTGCCGCTCGGTCCATAGACAACGCCTGCCCATGCGGTCAGCTTTGTGCCGTCCCATGCAGGATTTGCGGCCGGTTCGGTATAGGAAGGAGTTTCCGCCGCTGCTGTTTCAGCTGCCGCTGTCTGAACAGGAACAGGAACAGGTTCCGGTTCGGGCTCGGGTTCAGGTTCCGGCTCAACATAAGCTTCATCCATCAGCTGGGAATGATCGAGATATCCGTAAACATCCCCATAGGAAACTTTCCAGTATGTCAGATCATTTGTACCGGTTATCGTAATCTCTTCATTGTAAAGAGCTTCTGCAAGCACCGCAGCATCTGCTGCAGGTGATTCAAGAATTGCGGCTGTATCACTCGCAATCCATTTTGTCTCATTGCATGCGTCAAAGATGTTTGCCAGGGATCCGGTCATCACATTGTTTCTGACATAGCCGGTGGAACCGTCTGCTGTCAGGATCCGGCTGAACTCATCGCCCTTTTCGAGCAGATAAACCATCTCGCGCTTTCCGGCTTCACCGATCGAAGCGCACATCGCACGGTCGCTCTGCAGCAATGCAGTATCATCATTCAGATACCGTTTCGGGAAACGGCCGTCCAGAATGGTCGCCGCTGTTTCAACCGCTGCTTCTTCAGCAGGAAGCGCGTCGGCTGCCTGTGCAAGTTCTGCTTTGCTGAGTTCCATTGCATGAACGGTCAGATCCTGATCAGCTGAATAATTCACGAGTGAACCGAGAATGGATGAGTAGGCAAGAACTGCCGTCATCGCAAGCACCGGCACCGCGATTCCGCTGATTCTAACTGAACCGAACATCTCTTTTTTTCCTAATGTCAATGTCATAGTTTTTACCAGCATAAACAAATGATCGCACGACCATTTGTATTTAGGATTATAGCACAAACTTTGAAAATGCCAAATTCCGTGGACCTTTTCATGCATATTTCAGCTCAAAAAGCGCTTTCTTTCCTTCATTTTTTCATAAAAAGGCAGAAAAAAAGCCTGAATCCGAAGACCCAGACTTTTGTATACTGAATGATTCTTACTGCGGCTGCTTGCCGATGTAAGCCAGGATTCCGCCGTCAACGTACAGGATATGTCCGTTGACGAAGTTGGATGCGTCAGAAGCCAGGAATACTGCAGGTCCCTGCAGATCTTCCGGTGTTCCCCAGCGTGCTGCCGGTGTCTTGGCAACGATGAACTGATCAAACGGATGTCTCGATCCGTCTGGCTGTCTCTCTCTTAACGGAGCTGTCTGCGGTGTCGCAATGTAGCCCGGGCCGATGCCGTTGCACTGAATGTTGGCTTCGCCGTATTCGGAGCAGATGTTTCTTGTGAGCATCTTTAATCCGCCCTTTGCGGCTGCGTAAGCGGATACTGTCTCACGGCCCAGTTCGGACATCATGGAGCAGATGTTGATGATCTTGCCATGGCCCTTTTTGATCATTCCCGGGATAACTGCCTTGGAAACGATGAACGGAGCGTTGAGGTCAACGTCGATGACCTGACGGAATTCAGCAGCGCTCATTTCTGTCATCGGAATACACTTGATGATTCCGGCGTTGTTGACAAGAATATCAATTGTGCCGACTTCCTTTTCAATCTGAGCGACCATTGCCTGAACCTGCTCTTCATCGCAGACGTTGCAGACATAGCCATGAGCTTCGATACCGGCTTCCTTGTAAGCCTTGATACCTATTTCTGTCTTTTCTTCATTGATGTCATTGAAGCAGATGGTAGCGCCTGCAGCCGCGAAAGCGGACGCAATCGCAAAACCGATTCCGTAGCTGGCACCAGTTACGAGCGCAACTTTGCCATCCAGTCTGAAATCTTTTGAATCGAACATTTTAGATTTTCATCCTGCGGTTATATGCAATAACCGGATACAGTTGCATTATCCATTCTGTTTTGTCCATATTCAATGGTTGTTACGAAAAAGAATATGTCATTTTCAGATATTCATATGGTGAAAAACATCATAAGAATAAAAGCATATTAATGTCTGAATCTTCTGTCTGCCGGATGTTCACAATAAAAAAAGCGCCGGATATTCAGCGCTTTGAGCGGACTTCCAGGAAGCTGCGGACGGAATTGAGTTTCAGGATCTGTGCGGTAACAGCAGAAGAAAGAAAGAAAAACAATGCAAGCATGAACAGCCGGAAATACGGATGGAGATAGAACAGTGCGTGAATCAATGAGAATACAAGATAGAAAACAAGATAGACGCAGATGTAGATCAGAAGAACTGCCATGAAATATCTTGCTTTGCCAAATAGGATTCTGCGGTTTTCTTCTTTCGGTGACATGCAAACATTATAATCCATTTGAATGGATTTGCCATCTGCCATGTTAAGATATATCCATGTGCGGAAGATATCTCTTTTCAGACGGAAACAATGAACAGCTCGATGAACTGATTGCCATTGCGGAAAAGAAACTGCCGAGAAAGCAGTTCGAACAGATCGCAATCAATGAAGTGACACCGGGCAGTCTTTCCTTTGTCGGCGTTTTCGATCCTTTGAAAAACAAAATGAAGACGGTGACAATGAAATGGGGAACCCCTTCCTTCTCAAATAAAACCATCATCAATGCAAGAAGCGAAACCTGCTTTGAATCCCGTTTCTTTGCCGGCTGGATTCCCTGTGTGATCCCAGCAAGTGCCTATTACGAATGGTCAGCAGCCAAACGGAAATATGAATTCCGGACACCGGAAGAAACCTTCTATATGGCAGGTCTTTACAGACAGAATAACGGTTGTCAGGAATTTGTTATCCTGACAGAAGAAGCCAGAGATGCCGCAGCCGGAATACATCACCGTCAGCCTGTCATCTATGACCGCGATAAAGCAAAAGCGTGGTGCACATCACATACACCATCGCTTCTGTTAAAAGATTCAGTTGATCAGAGATATTTCGAAGAAGCCTAGAACAGCGCCGTGTTATGCGGGATTTTCAGATGTTCATAGGCTTTTTCAGTTACGGTTCTTCCTCTTGATGTCCGGTTGACAAATCCGATCTGAATCAGATACGGTTCATAGACATCTTCGAGTGTCGTTGTTTCCTCACTGATGGAATTGGCCAGTGCTTCAAGTCCTACCGGACCGCCATGGAAACGTTCGATAATTCCTCTGAGATAGCGGATATCGACTTCATCCAGTCCGATCGGATCGACGTGCAGCCGCTCAAGCGCATCCTGGGAAACCTGCTTGGAAATCAGTCCGTCATTAAGAACCTGCGCAAAGTCACGGATTCTTCTTAACAGACGGTTGGCAATACGGGGTGTTCCCCTGGATCTTTTTGCAATTTCCCCTACCGCGTCTTCATCAATCTGCGAACCCAGTACGCCTGCGGTTCTGCGGATGATGGAAGAAAGCTGGGCATGATCGTAATATTCCAGTTTGGAAATAATGCCGAAACGGTCGCGCAGAGGAGCGGAAAGATCGCCTGCTCTTGTAGTCGCGCCGACTAATGTAAACGGCGGCAGATCCAGACGCACGCTGCGTCCGCCTCCGTTTTCCCCGCCGATCATGATATCCAGTTCAAAGTCTTCCATCGCCGGATAAAGAACTTCTTCCACGACTTTGGGAAGACGGTGGATTTCATCGATAAACAGGACATCGCCTGGTTCAAGAACCGAGAGAACCGATGCCAGATCCCCCGGCTTTGAAATGCTCGGACCGCTGGTGACGCGGATCTTGGAATGCATTTCATTGGCCAGGATAAAGGCAAGTGTTGTCTTGCCGAGTCCGGGAGGACCGTAAAGCAGCACATGATCGAGCGATTCATTTCTCTGAAGCGCCGCTTTGATATAGATGCGCAGATTGTCTTTCAGTGTTTCCTGACCGACATATTCATTCAGTGACTGCGGACGGATTGTCGCTTCCACTGCGTCTTCGTTTACTTCAGCCATCGCTGACAGCAATCTTGAACTCTCTTCCATTCCGCCTCCTATCTGCTCATAAACTGCAGACCGATCCGAAGGTATTCAGCAGTCGTAAGTCCCGGTGTCTCTGCCATTTTGTTTGCGACAGGTCCGAGTTCCGACTGTCTGTATCCAAGATTCTTCAGGCCTTCCAGCGCTTCCGCAATTTCCTGGGGATAGGTTGCCTGCGGAGTATGTGTCTTTACCGCTGCGGGAACCAGACGGCCTTTGAGATCGAGAACGATCTGGGAAGCGCTCTTGGCACCGATGCCCGGCATCTTTTTGAGTGCTGCCACATTGCCGTCTTCAATTGCTTTTACAACATTGCTATAGCCGCTGTGGGAAAGCATGTTCATGGCAGTCTTGGGACCGAGGCCTTTGACGGAGATCAGTCTCAGGAAGAGTTCTTTCTCTTCCTGGGATTCAAAACCGAAAAGACTGACATCATTTTCGGTTACATGCATGTAGGTGTAGACGCTGATTTCAGTATTCAGACGGACATTTTCCGGATGGGGATAGGCCATCTGCCAGCCGATCCCGTGATTGTCGACAACAATCCAGTCCGTTCCGTAAGCGGCCACATTGCCGCGGATAAATGCGATCATTTCAGTTCACCTATTCCGTATAGTCCATGATATAGGTGCCGACGATAACCTGATCGCCATCCCTTGCGCCTTGTCTGTAAAGTTCGGCATCGACGCCCATCTTCTGCAGTGTCATCGCAAACTGATAGGTATCGGCTTCTTTTTCGAAATCAACGGTTTCAACCAGACGGTCGATCTTTTCGGATTCGACAATCCAGCGGTGAGGACCGCTGCTGCGGATCACGAAGTCCGGACGCTTCGGCTCATAGCGGTAGACAACTGTCTCCTGTGCCGGTTCGGTATTTTCTTCTTCGATTTCACGCGCTTCTTCAATCTTCTCCATTGCCGCATAGAGGACCTCATTGATTCCCTTATGCTCAAGAGCGGAGATTTCATAGACTTTCAGATCCGGATATTTCGCTTTGAATTCTTCCAGATACATGGACGCGTATTCGTCGTCCATTTTATTTGCCACAACAATCTGCGGTCTGTTTTCAAGCGAAAGATCATATTCACGCAGTTCCTTATTGATGATTTCATAATCCTCAACCGGATTGCGCTGATCGCCGGACATATCGATCACATGGATCAGCACGCGGCATCTGCGGATATGACGCAGGAACTCATGGCCAAGGCCTTTTCCTTCGCCGGCGCCTTCAATCAGACCCGGCATGTCGGCAAGCACAAAGCTTCTTTCATCGGGCAGATTGACAACGCCGATATTGGGCTCGATTGTCGTAAACGGATAATCGGCGATTTCCGGCTTCGCTCTTGAAACAACCGAAAGGAATGTCGATTTTCCGACCGACGGAAATCCGATCAGTCCGGCATCCGCAAGCAGTCTCAGTTCAAGCTGCAGCGTCAGGCTTTCGCCGATTTCACCGGGCTGCGCATATTCAGGAGCGTCATTGGTTGCTGTCGCAAAATGCATATTGCCGAGACCACCTCTGCCGCCATGGGCAATCAGTACCTTCTGGCCGGGTTTGGTCAGATCGGCGAGCAGATCGTTGTTTTCCGCATTGCGGATCATTGTGCCGAGCGGTACCGGGACAATCACATCATCACCGGATTTTCCATGCATCTTTTTGGTCATGCCGGGAGCTCCGCTGCCTGCTTTGATGCTTTTGGTAAAGCGGAGTTTGGTCAATGTCGTTTCATTGGTATCAACCGCGAACCATACATCGCCGCCTTTTCCGCCGTCCCCGCCGAACGGACCTCCGTTCGGATAGTATTTTTCATGACGCCATGCCACGCATCCGCGGCCGCCGTCTCCTGCTTTGACTTTCAGTCTGACAAGATCAATCATACAGACCTCCTTTCACAAAAAAGCTCCTGAATTACATCAGGAGCGTCAGAATCAATTACCCTTAAGCTTCTTCAGGATAGACAGAAACCTGCTTCTTGTCTTTTCCGAGACGCTCGTACTTGAC
>CAMVGT010000092.1 GCA_947167125.1 uncultured Erysipelotrichaceae bacterium | reverse complement strand
CGAGTTATCTTGGATTCAAATTTCAGCGACCCCCACCTAAATTTGGAGCGCCTTTATGTAATTATTCGCCGAGATCTTCGCCGTTTGTGGCAATGACCTTCTTATACCATTCGAAGGAATCCTTCTTGGATCTTTCCAGTGTGCCGCTGCCGTCGTTGTTGCGGTCGACATAGATGAAGCCGTATCTCTTCTTCATTTCACCGGTTGTAAAGGAAACGCAGTCAATGCAGCCCCACGGTGTGTAGCCCATCAGGTCGACGCCGTCTTCCTCGACTGCCTTCTTCATTTCAATGATGTGGTTTTTGAAATAGGAAATTCTGTACGGGTCATGGCATTCGCCGTTTTCTTCCTTCACATCAATTGCGCCGAAGCCGTTTTCAACGATGAAGAGCGGTTTTTCATATCTTTCATAGAAAGCGTTGAGCGCGTATCTGAGTCCTTCCGGATCGATTGCCCATCCCCAGTCGGAAACCTTGATATAAGGGTTGGCAACGGAGTTCGGTGAAGAGCCGTCGAGTGATTTGGATACATCCTTGTTTGCCTGGGAATCAACAGTATTTGTCATGTAATAGGAGAAGCCGATGTAATCGACAGTACCTTCCGCAAGATCCTTCTTGTCTTCTTCTGTGATATCAAGATCCCATCCCTTGTTTTCAAACATCTTGAGGGCATAGGAAGGATAATGTCCGCGGCACTGCACATCGCTCCAGAAATATCTCTGATGCATCATCTGCTGGGCAAGTACCTGATCAGCCGGACGGCAGGAGAACGGATAGATCGGAACCATCGCAATCATACAGCCGATGAGGTTTTCCGGATCGATTTCGTGACCGATCTTCACAGCTCTAGCAGAAGCGACAAGCTCATAGGCACCGCACTGGTACATTGCCTTTTCCGGATCATCATATGCGCCGAAATGGGCACCGGAGTTGGTCCAGCCGAAGATGTCGTTTTTGTAATTCATCTGATTGTTGATTTCATTGAATGTCATCCAGTATTTGACAATACCCTTATATCTTCTGAAGCATACTTCCGCGAATTTCACAAAGAAATCAATGGTTTTGCGGTTCATGAATCCGCCGTATTCCTTTGCCAGGTGGTAAGGCATTTCGAAATGGCTGAGTGTGATGACCGGTTCAATATTGTATTTATGCAGTTCGGCGAAGACATCGTCATAGAATTTCATGCCTTCTTCATCCGGCTCTTCCTCATCGCCAAGCGGGAAGATACGGGACCAGCCGATTGATGTTCTGAAACATTTGAAGCCCATCTCCGCAAATAAGGCAATGTCTTCCTTATAGCGGTGATAGAAATCAATACCGATGTGGTTGGGGTAATAGAGTCCTTCCTTAACACCGTCAGTGATGACGCGCGCTCTGTCGACTGCGCCTGCAGTCATGACATCGGCAACGGAAA
Organism: uncultured Erysipelotrichaceae bacterium; assembly: GCA_947167125.1. Lineage (GTDB taxonomy): Bacteria > Bacillota_I > Bacilli_A > Erysipelotrichales > Erysipelotrichaceae > Bulleidia. The sequence goes on along the minus strand of CAMVGT010000092.1, from coordinate 6,930 downwards.
GTCCCTTGGTTGTGCCGATGACGCCGCCTTCAAACTGATGGGCCGCCAGCGCGCCTCCCCAAAGAAAATCTTTGCTTAAAGCCATAATGATAATCTCCTTTTCTTTCTTTATCTTTATCTCAATTATATATAACCATGCACGAAAACTGAACAGAATAAAATGAATGCAGGATTGTGTTTCTGTTTTTACTTCAGGAAGCGTCTGTTTGTAATATAATTTAATCAATAGAAAGAGACCTTAAAGGGTCGGGAGACAGACAATCTATGGGATTCAGAAAAGACTTTTTATGGGGCGGCGCGATTGCCGCTCACCAGGCGGAAGGTGCCTGGGACGTGGATGGCAAGGGCATTTCAATTGCCGATGTCATGACTGCTGGTGACAATGTCACCAAGACACCGCGCCGTATTACAAGAGGCGTTCTGGAAGGAGAAGATTATCCGAACCATCTCGGCATCGACTTCTACCATCATTACAAAGAAGATATCGCGCTGATGGCGGAAATGGGATTCAAGGCATTCCGTACTTCCATCGCATGGACCAGAATCTACCCCAACGGCGATGATGAAGAACCCAATGAGGCAGGACTTGCCTTCTATGATGACATGTTCGATACATGCCGTCAGTACGGCATTGAACCGGTCATCACCCTTTCCCACTTTGAAATGCCGTATCATCTGGCTGAAAAGTACAACGGCTTCATGGACAGACGCTGCATCGACTTCTTTGTCCGCTACGCGAAGACCTGCTTTGCCCGCTACAAAGGCAAGGTTAAGTACTGGATGACATTCAATGAAATCAACAACCAGGCTGAACATGTCCGCATGGGCGCGCATCACCTTGTTCAGGAAGGCGCTGTCCTTGTCAATGAAGGCGACGATGTTGAAAAGCTGATGTACACTTCTGCCCATCATGAACTGGTCGCTTCCGCGCTGGCTGTCAAGGCATGCCATGAAATCGATCCGGACGCGATGATCGGCTGTATGATCGGTATGAACGGCGTCTATCCGGCTTCCCCGGATCCCCATGATGTGCTTAATGCGCAGAAGGCAATGCTGCAGAAGTATTACTTCGTTGAAGTACATGCAAGAGGACATTATTCCAAGGGCATGCTGAAGAAGTTTGAGCGCAAGGGCTATGACTTCATCAAACCGGGCGATGCGGAAATTCTGGCAGAAGGAAAAGTTGACTACATCGGCTTCTCCTACTACATGTCCTTTGCGACCAAGTTCACAGGCCGCTTCGGCGATACCTATGACTTCTCGGAAGAAGACTATGTCCGCAACACCTATCTCAAGGCTTCCGACTGGGGCTGGCAGATTGACCCGATCGGCTTAAGATGGTGCTTAAACTGGTTCAATGACAGATTCGAACTGCCGATGATGATCGTTGAAAACGGCTTCGGTGCTTATGACAAGAAGGAAGAAGACGGCACTGTTGATGACCAGTACAGAATCGACTATCTGAAAGAACACATCAAGGCAATGCGCGATGCGGTCAACTATGACGGCATTGACCTGATGGGCTACACAATGTGGGCTCCGATCGATATCGTTTCCGCTTCCACCGGCGAATATGACAAGAGATACGGCTTCATCTATGTTGATTACAACAACAAGCATGAAGGCGACATGTCCAGAAGCCGCAAGAAGAGCTTCTACTGGTACCAGAAGGTCTGCCAGTCCAACGGCGAAGAGCTCTGAGTCTGATGCGAGGGAGGCGGCGTCCCCGCTTCCCTTTTCTTTGATCAACAGGAGTAAAATATGGAAGTCAGAAGATATACCTATGAAGAATTTCCTGCTTTTGAAGAAGAAGTCGAAGGAGCGGGATGGATTGAAACCGATGGCAATGAAGTCCAGGTTCATTATTATAAAGATATTGAATATGCAGAAATAAACGGAACGAAGCTGCATCTGCAGATTCTGATTCCGGCTTCAAGAAAAGACGCATTTGTGCCGTTCGGCGAGAAGCAGACATTTTCCAGACCGTGCTTTGTCTTTGTGCAGGGATCCGGCTGGGCAAAACAGTATGTCTATGCCAATCTCACCAATGTCGCAAATCTTGCAAAAAGAGGATATGTCTGCGCGATTGTCGAATACAGGCATTCCGGCATTGCGTATTTCCCTGCCCAGGCCTGCGACGCACTGAACGCGGTGCGCTATTTAAGAAAGAATGCGGCAATGTACGGCATTGATCCCGACCGCATGATTCTTGCCGGCGATTCTTCCGGCGGCCATACAGCGGTATGGGGCGGATTGCTGCATAACGATGATACAGAACAGAATCTGTTCCCGGGCATCAGTGCGGAAGTATGCGGCATTGTCGATTATTACGGATCTGTATCCGTCATGGCACCGGATTCCAATCCCCAGACGGTCAACCACTGTCTGCCGGATTCGCCGGAAGGACGCGTCATGGGGAAAAAGAATCTGCTTGAAAATCCGGAGCTGGCAAGGCAGCTTTCCTGTGAATGCAATATCGATGAAAACACAAAGATCGCTCCGATGTTAATCTTCCATGGCACAAAGGACAGGACGGTCAACTGCACCGGAAGCGTGATCCTCTACCGGCGCTTAAAGGAAACCGGCCACCCTGCCTCCCTGTACCTGGTCAAGGGAGCGGATCATGGCGGTCCTGAATTCTGGAAACCGGAGATTCTGGATATCGTTGAAAACTTCATGCAGGACTGTTTTAAAGCCTGAATCAAAGCTGCTGAAAAGGCAGCTTTTGTGTTTGAGAGATGGAAGAGCGCATTTGTGGTAGAATGTTAGGCGGAGGTATGAGTATATGAAACTGGTTCTTGTGTCGGTGATCAGCTATCTCTTCGGTTCCGTACCGTGGGCGCTTGTGATCGGAAAGGTTTTCTATCATAAAGATATCCGCAAAGAAGGTTCGGGCAATCCGGGAGCCACCAACGCGGCCCGTGTGCTCGGTCTGCCTGCCGGTATTATCGTTACACTGTTAGACGCATTAAAAGGATTGATTTCGATGTACATCGCGCATGCGATCGCACCGGGAACGGAAATCTATGCCGGTCTTGCATGCTGTCTGGGCCATTGTTTCCCTGTCTTTGCCGGATTCAAAGGCGGCAAGGCGGTTGCGACATCCTATGGCTTCTTCTTAGGTATCACCCTGCTTCTGACGCAGGAATGGGTATGGAATTTCATTCTGCCTGTTTTCTGTTTCTTTACCATCCTCTTTGCGACAAAGATGGTATCGGTCGCATCGATGTGCTCCCTGCTGATTGAAACAGCGACTTCGTTCATTCTGGCTTCAATGGGAAGAATCCAGCTGGATGTTCCCATTGCCATGGCAGTTCTCACGATATTTGTGATCTACCGTCACAGAGCGAATATACAGCGCATCATGAACGGTACCGAAAACAAAATCGGAAGGAAAAAGAATGAGCAGAATTGAAGAATTTACACTGGACATCTCACCGCTTTCACAGAATCCCCGTAAAATCTGGGTTTATCTGCCGGAAAGCTATGACCATACAAAAAAGAAGTATGATGTTCTCTACATGTTTGACGGCCACAATCTCTTTGACGATCAGGTAGCCACCTATGGAAAATCATGGGGATTCAAAGAATATCTGGATGAAAAGAAACTGGACCTGGTTGTGATCGGTCAGGACTGCAACCATACCGGATCAAAGAGAATGGATGAATACTGTCCTTTCACAGCAGAACGCTTGTGGGGAGATGATGCCATCTACGCCTGCGGGGATGTGACCGGAGACTGGTTTGTGAACAGACTGAAGCCGGAATGCGAAAAGCGCTACCGGATTTACAAAACAAAAAAGCACGTCGGCATCGGCGGCTCTTCGATGGGCGGACTGATGGCGGAATATATGATCGCAAAATACAGCGATGTCTATTCCAAAGCGGCCTGCATTTCCCCTGCCCACTATTACTGCTGGAACAGCCTGAACAGACTGATGAAGGAAAGTGAGCAGAGCGGCAGCAGGATCTTCCTGAGCTATGGCGAAAATGAAATCAAGGGGGATGACGGAAGAGCATTCATCATGACTTCTTCCCTTCTCGATATCAGCCATACATTTGAAAGCAGAGGCGCGTCCACCTATCCCTATCTGCAGAAGGACGGCAATCATTCCGAAGCCAGCTGGGAACAGCTGATTCCGATCTTCCTGGAATGGATGTATCCGGATCTCTATTAAACAAAAAAGCTTCATCGCGAAGCTTTTTTATTTTGTTCCGACATTGCTTTCATAAGTTCAGTCCAGCGGATTGCCTGCTTCGTGCCCCATTCCAGAGACGCGCAGTATTTATCGGCAACGGAGACAATCATCCCTTCCGCAGTTGTCGGTTTGCCGATGCCGCTTGGCCACATATGATTGAGGATGCAGTCCTCCATGATAGGATCGGTTTTGAAATGAAGACGGGTATTGAGCAATGCATAGCGGGGATGGACAACCGTATGGCGCATGCCGGTGCGGTAGAATTTCTGATTGTCATATAAATAGAAATCATGGCACATGGCACCCCTTGCGGCGCTTCTGGCATTGAGTCCTGCTTTTGTGCACCACAGGAATGTATACCAAGCGACATTGAGGCAGTGCTGATAACGGGTTGTGCTGTTATGATGCACATAGTTTTTCAGCTTCTGATAATCCTGATCTGCCGCGATATCGCTGACAGTGTTCAGAAAATCCATCGCGGTCTGATCATCCGCGTTGAGAAATGTTTCCTTTGAGCCGTGGATCTTTGTCATGTCTGCCTCCCTTCCTTTTTATTTTATACCCTTTATCAGATCCGGATGGATCTTCATCCTTAAGATTGTGCTGCGGATGCTATACTGATACAAAGAAAACCTTTTACAAGGCATGGTGAACATATGAAAAAACAATTCAGAAGCATCCTGTTTTTCCTGCTCATGATTTTCTCTCTCTGCATTTTCATGCTGCCGGTTAATTCCGAAGAAACTACCGGAACAATACCGGATAACGGCATCCCTGTCGTTTATGTCGATATCGATGAATCGCAGGGCACAATCGAAGACATGATCGCAAGCGAGGACCACAGTGTCTGCTGTTACGGAACAGTTTCCATTGACGTTCCCGAAGGCTTTCATTATGCCGACTTCCCGGAATCGGTCTGTGAAAGTGTATCCGGACTTGCGATGAGTATCCGGGGACGGGGCAATTCGACATGGGTCAGAAATGAAAAGAAGCCGTTCAAGATCAAGCTTGATAAGAAAGCCGATATTTTCGGTCTTGGCAAAAACAAGCACTGGGCACTGCTTGCCAACGCTTCGGATGAATCGCTGATCAGAGACAGGATCTCCGCATGGCTTGGCGATCAGATGGGCTTTGAATTCACCCCGCGCGGCGTTCCGGTTGATTTTGTGATGAGAGGAAGCGAGTCCGGCGAAAAGTATCTCGGCAGCTATTATTTCACTGAAAATGTGCGCGTTGATACAAACCGTCTTGAAATTGATGAACTGGAAGAAGATGACAGTGAATATCCGGATATCACCGGCGGCTATCTTGTCAAAGTCGGAACCCAGGAACCGCAGGATTCCCCTAACGTATTCAAAACGGACAGAGGTCTTCTGCTGGCAACAGACACACCGGATTATGATGTGTCAGACGGCGGATATGACAATCCTGCCCAGCAGGAATATATCAGAAATCATCTGAACTACGCTGAAAAGACAGTCTTTGAAGAAGGCACAGCATACAGGGAACTCTTTGATATCCCTTCTGCCGCAAAGTACTGGCTGTTCCAGGATTTCTGCAAGAACTTTGACGCATGGGTAACCGGCAGCACCTATTTCTATAAAAAGCGCGATGTTGACGGCGTAACCGGAAAGATCTTCTTCGGACCGCTCTGGGACTTTGACTTTGCATATGATTATGGCTATACAACGGCCGGACATACCGACATGTTCTCCTGGATGAAACCGATGTTCCGCGATAAGGAAGAAGGCGGATTTGCGGATGAAATCCTGAAGCAGTGGCCGGTTATGCGGGAAAGTCTTGAAGAGCTGATCGCGGACGGCGGCATCATTGATCAGTATTATGCCGAAACAAAAGCCTCCGCTGAAGCGGACAGCGCCATCAATTTCCCCGGTGATTCATCGGATTATGATTATCTGAGTGCCGTCACAAAGCTCAAGGACTGGATCAGGAACCGTCTTGAATGGTATGAAGATGACTTTGCCAATTTCGATCATCTGGTGAATAAAGTATGGTTCATGTGCGATGATCAGGAACTTGACAAGCAGTATGTGATGAACGGCAAGATTCTTGAAATGCCTGAAGAAGCGCCTGTCAAGGAAGGATACATCTTCCTTGGCTGGTATGATGAAGACGGAAACAATCTCGGTACAGAAACCGAAGTCACAAAAGATATGGTGATCACCGCAAAATACGTTGCGGAAAGCGAAGCGACATGCGTGGAAGATCTTGCAATGCGCAAGGACAATGATGTCATCATCTACAGCGCCCGCTTCAATCAGTACTTGCTCGATTACGCTGCTGTTCCTTCAGACGCCCAGGACACTAGATTTGAATGGACATCTTCCGATGAATCCATTGCCGTCATTGATCCGGACGGCATGGTCACAACATTCAGACCGGGAACTGTCGTATTCACCGCAGTCATGAAGAACGGAAACCGCAGAACATTTACGCTGCATATTCTTGAAGAAGGAACTGTCCCCCTGCCTGAATCCATCTTCCCGAAGGAAGAAGTCATTTATATGACGCCCGGCCAGCAGCTGCCGCTTTATATCGACACTGTTCCTTCCCCTGCCAGGCTCAATGTCTATAACTATGCAACCGATGATGAATCGGTTGTGACAGCCGATGATGAATCGGTTGTGACAGCCGATGATGAATCGGTTGTGACAGCCGATGATGAATCGGTTGTGACAGCCGATGATGAATCGGTTGTGACAGCCGATGA
>CAMVGT010000091.1 GCA_947167125.1 uncultured Erysipelotrichaceae bacterium | reverse complement strand
CGAGCTTTGCGGCACCGACCGGACATACTTCCACGCACTTTCCGCAGGCAACGCACTTCACTGCGTCGACATGCGCGCGGTAAGCGGAGCGGGACATGTTCGGGGTGTTGTAAAGCTGGGAAGTACGGATCGCGTTGCACACGCCCGGCGCGCAGTTGCAGATACCGACGATCTTGTTTTCGCCGTCGATATTTGTAATCTGATGCACGAAGCCGTGGCGCTCCGCTCTTTCAAAGATTTCCATCGCTTCTTCATAGGTGAGGTATCTTCCGGTTCCTCTGTTGACGCAGTATTCAGCCATATCGCCGACACCGACACAGAATTCGCCGTTGACTTCACCGGAGCCTTCACCTCTCATTTCCTGCTGCTTTCGGCAGGTGCACTGGCCGACAGAATATTTGTCATATTTGGACAGCCAGTGGGAAATGTGTTCAACCGGAACGGAAGTGTTTTCCGCCTGGATTGCCTTTTCAACCGGAATGACATGCATGCCGACGCCGTCTCCGCCGAGCGGAATCATCGGTGTAACGCCTTCAAGAGGCATCTGTGTCATGAGATTGAAGAAAGTTGCCAGTTCCGGATGTTCAGCAGTCAGCTGATCGTTCATCATCATGAATTCGGCAATACCCGGGACAAAGATCGGCACATCATACTGCATATGTCCGTCTTCGTTTTCACGGTTGGATTCAAGAACACCGATCCAGAGAAGATGATCGATCATCTTCATGGTATCTTCCAGTGTCATGCCGTTCATTTCGGCAAGCTGTTCAGCGTCATAGTTGACTCTGCATTTTTTGAAGCTCAGTAAGAACTTCGCTTCTTCTTTTGTCAGCACCGCGTCCAGAGCCCAGTATTCCGGATCGTCTGTCTTCATGGTGTTGGTGTATTTGACAAGATAGCGGTCGGTGATCATTGTGCCGAGCTTCAGGATCAGCTTTTCCTTTTCAGGATCTGCTGCTTTGTATCCCGGTACCTGGCGGAAATCACGCTCATTGACCATTCTGTTGAGCTGGTCTTTCATAAATAATTCAGTTCCTCCTCATTTGACTGATCAGAAGAATCTTCCGATCAGATCGCGGGAAGCGGCACAGGTGTCTTCCATATCGCCGAAGCTGATGATTTCACCTGCATAGTATGTATTCTGCTTTCCCTGCATTTCTTCCAGTCTGTCATACCATCCGGCTGCGTAGTCTTCCGGGGAAACATGCGGGCAGTAGTATGTTTCCTGTTCATACAGACGTTCCTTGATCTTGAATCCGCAAAGACGCATGTCATCGATCATCGCGTTGATTGTGTAATCGTAATCCGCGTCTTTGGATCCCATATGGTTGCGCAGCGCATAGACGCAGCACGGGCAGTCAGCACCGAGGTCTTCCCATCTGTGATAGTAGACCATCGCGTGTCCGAGACGTTCCGGTGTCATGTTGTCAAAGATATAGCCGGAAATGGTCGGTCCTTCATTCTTTTCAAATGTTGCGATGAAGTCGACATATTTTTCGTGGATGATTTTGGAGAAGAGTTCTTTTTCTTCTTCTCTTGCGTCTGCATACTGGGCAAACCAGTCAAGCGGTGTTGTGACAATCAGCTTGTCGAATTCTTCAACACGCTCGCCTTGTGCATCGCGGATTGTGACCTTGATCTTTCCTTCTGTTCCTTCCGCAGGACGCTCAACCTTGACGACTTCAGTATTGAGCTTAGCCGGATTCAGAAGCTTTTTGTTGGCTGCTTCATAGATGGACTGTGTGCCGTCCTTCCAAGTCCAAAGACGCATATTGACGAATTCAATCGCGGTTGTTGTGTCGAGATATTTCATGACATAGGCAGCCGGGATTTCATCGAAATAGCCGTATCCGAAGGAAGTGTACGGGCCGATCCAGATCTTCATGACATCTTCAACGCCATTGATGCGGCAGAATTCCGCAAACGGAAGCGCGAGATCCTTGAGGTTCGGGTTGACGCCTTCAATCGGAAGAAGCGCATCATCGATGCCTTTGGAAAGTCCGGAATATCTGCCCTGGGCAATTCCTCTGTGTCCATAGCAGTCATATCCCTTGTATTTGGTATCCATGATTTCAACCAGTTTCTTCATCTGCTTCTTTAAGCGCAGCAGGTCTCTGGTCTTCTGGATGGACGGATTCTTCTTGACATCAAACGGATAGATTTCCTTGCCGCTGGAATCGCGGTACATTCTTCTCATGTTCGGTCCGTCATAGTGTCCGACACCGCCGAATTTTTCAACTTCATGAACTGCGTGATAGGTAATCGCGCCCATGATCGCGCCGGTTTCAAAGCTTCTTTCTTCACCGTTGACCAGGATTTTCGGAGACCAGGATTTTCCTCCGACCTTGTTCAGTTTTTCGTAGATCTGGTAGTTTCTGTATCCCTTGAACTGCAGATACATCGCAGCTGAAATACCGGCAGGTCCGCCGCCGATAATACAGACTCTTTCGTCGATATTTGTCATATGATCTGATGACTCCTTTCACACTCCGCAAGGCTGACGAAGCCGTTGCCAATCGTGGATATTTTATCATTGAAATTTCCAACAATCCATCGCTGTGTGAAATAATTCACTTATTTGAATGTGAAATTTAATATAAAAAAGATTCCTTCCGGAACCTTCAGTCATTAATCATCATCATGCAGGGAACTGGTGATATTTCTCAGTTCGGCAAGAATCATCAGATTCTGCTTTGCGATCAGTTTCAGCAGTGCCGCATGTTCTTCTTCATCCGTATCATATTCGGTTCTGCATACCGATTCATATTCCGCGATATATTTCAGAAAATCCTCGCCGCTGTCAAACGGACTCTGGGTGAAGTTGTATTCCTTCAGCTTCTGCTTCTTTCTTTCATCCAGCATTTTCTTTTTATTGTTTCCGAATAAAGTCATGATTCTTTCCTCCGGTTTCTTTTCCTTTCAGATCATACCATATCTGTGAAGGATCGAAAAAGGCAGGGATTGGATTCCCTGCCCTTCTTAGATGATTCTGAAGTGATTTTATTTTCCTTCCGGATGCATTTCGCCTCTGACCATCGAGAATGCGTCCATCGGATAATTCTCGAGATTTTCGAGGATGCCGCGCTTGTCGGCAGCGCCGATCAGCTTGGTTCTTGCGCGCTTGACTTCCGCTTCCGCCGCATGCCTGGAAGGTCCGCCGACACATCCGCCTTCGCAGATCATCGCTTCGATGAAGTCTTCCGGCAGTCTGCCCATCGACAGCAGCTTGACGCCGACAACGCAGTCCTTGCCGCCGGTGCACTTGCGGAGCTTGACATTTTCTGTATCCTGGCCGCGTTCCTTCATGCATTCAAGAACAGCTGCCGCAACCCCGCCGGAGCTCGAGAAGCCTTTTCCGTAAACGGAAGCTTCCTGATAGGTTTCTTCAACCGGTTCAAGTTCGATGTCTTTCGATCTGAGAAGCGAAGTCATTTCGCCGAATGTCAGGACGTAGTCCGCATTTCCTTCAATGCCCATTTCCTGGGATTCGCTCTTTTTCGCGATGCACGGTCCGATGAAGACTGTGATGCAGTCAGGATGCTGAGACTTGAGGAATCTGGAAATCGCGCACATCGGGGAGACGATGGCGGACATGTTTTCTTCAAATACTTTCGGATAATGCTTCATCAGCAGGTTGATGAATGCCGGGCAGCAGGATGTTGTCATCTTTCTGCCTTCCTGCATTGCTTCAAACCATTCTTCCGATTCATAGGCTGCAGTCATATCGCCGCCAAGGCCGACTTCCACCATGTCTTTGAATCCGACTTTTTTCAGTGCGGCACGGATCGAAGCCATGGAGATGTTATCGCCATACTGGCCTTCGATCGCCGGTGCGCACATTGCGTATACTTCCTTGCCTGCCTTGATGGCACGGATGACATCGAGGACATGAACCTTGGAGTCGATTGCACCGAACGGGCAGGAATGGATGCACTGGCCGCAGCGGATGCATTTGTTTTCATCGATCTTGCAGATGCCGTATTCATCATAGCTGATCGCATCAACCGGACACGGTCTCTTGCACGGTCTGATCAGATGGGCAATCGCACCGTACGGGCACGCGTTGGCGCACATGCCGCATTCCTTGCATTTGTTCGGATCGATCTTCGCTCTGGTGTCAGTCATCGAGATCGCGCCGAAACGGCATGAATTCATGCACGCTTTGCCAAGGCAGAGACGGCAGTTATCAGTGACGGTATAGGATGAAAGCGGACATTCTTCGCAGGCCGGTTCAATTACCTGGATGATATTGTTTGCCGGCTTTGTGATGGAAGCGTTCTGATTGGAAGCCAGACGCATTCTCCATCTGAGGATTTCTCTTTCCTTATACACGCAGCATCTCCATGTCGCATGAGGACCCGGAGAAATTTCATAGGCGAGAGCTTCTTTGTTTTCTTCAGTCAGTTCGTCTTTCCATTCCAGACGCGCAAGACCTTCTACGACGCGGTGCTTTAACGCAACAGCGCCTTCATCATTTCTGATCATATTTTTTTATACTCCTTCACTGCTTTTCTTACAGAAGTATTATAGCCAATCAAAAGGATGGATGGTATGGAGAAAATCGTCAAACTGCGGATATTCTCTGCAATCTTCCGCACTATCCGTGCAATAATAATGATGGAAAAAGGAAAACAATTCCTGTCAGAAAAGGAGATCAAAATCAATATGTTGACAATCAATCTGCTGAATCTTGCAGTACCGGAAGGCTTCGATGTTTTAACAGCAGAGGAAGTAAAGAACCTGAATCCTCTCAAAGAAGGCGATGGCGGCGGTGCGATCCGCAATAGCGAAAAGCACATCCTTGTTTCAGCCGCATGGAAAAAGCACGGCGGACTGGTTTCCCTTCTGGTATCCCAGGATGAAGGAATCGAAGCGCTGGAAAAGCAGCTTGCCAAAGCACTGAAGCCCTATGGCTATGTGCGTGATGAATTCAAAAAGGAAACAGTCGGCACAAAAGAAGCGGACGCAGTTGTTTATCACTATGAAGCACAGTCTGTACCGATGTGCGCTGAAAGCATCATGGTCAAGGACGGCGGCATCTATTACTATATCCACTGCTATTACAGAAGCGCACTGGCAGAAGAAAGCCGCAAGGTTCTTGAAGAAATCTTCAAAGACAGCTCCTGGGCTTAATCAAAGACTCATCAGAAACAGATCAAAGGCAGCACGCGGCTGCCTTTTTTGCATCCATGAATATCTGGAAGAATCAAGGATTCTCTATGCCGGAAGGATGCTCAGATATACCGACCGTTCCATCGATCAGATCGCATATGAATTATGTTTTTCGTCCCAGCCCCATTTCCAGAAGGTCTTCCGGAAACAGACCGGGATGACATCCAATGAATACCGCCGAAAACATGCGGTGTTTTAAAATCATTTCCGGATTGTTTTCAATTGGCGGATGAGTTTTTCCGTCTCTTCTTTTTTCAGAGATATCCCAAGCCGTTCAAACAGGGAAAGATATCCCATGACTGTAATGTTGGTATGAAAGCGGATGATACCTGTATCCGCTTTTTCATTTTCCTCTTGATCCCTGCGGATTTTCTTCTTTGCGCAAAGCCCCAGAAACTTCATGATCCAAACAAACCCTTCCGGTTTTTTCATCAGATCCAGTAACCGGTCATCCATAGAAAATGTGTCAGCCGAAGAAGATCCATTCCAGTTGGCTATTGTATTTTTCATTTCCATCGAATACGGCGCATACGGCTTTGCCATCGCCGCGCAGAAGACGATAGTCAGAAAAATGGTTAGTATCATCATGTTCTCCTTTTGGTTATTCCTTCCTCGGAAGGCTGCTGCAGAGCGTTTTCAAACGCTGAAAAAATGATCTGCGTCCGGCATCATCCACAAGAGTCCACCGCATTTTCCAGAGTCGTTGCAGGCAAATGTGTAAAGCCTCAGTCTGCCGGTTTCGCATGCCGGAGTTCATCGTCCCGGGCATCATTTTTCATAAGAAACCTTCCGGCTTCCGCGTTTGACTGAAAAAGTCTTCAGCAATACTCATTTCCCCTACACACTCATGAAAATATATAGGATCTCTCTTTTGTTTGACTCAGCTGACCGTTCACTAAAAAAAATAACTCCGCAAAGCGTTCAAGCCCGGTATTCTTTCTTCCTGTATATACTGATTCACCGGACATACAGAAACGGCCCATTTATCAGCTGTCTGCTGAACTGACAGATTTCTTTCAATCTGCACCTCTTTCTGCTGGCAGATCTGTACAACGGGTGATGGCGGCAAGCGCCGGTTAGAATATTCTAACTAGCTTTTTTATATTCCATGTGCGGAAGAAAATCAAGAGAAAAAGCCGTCTTTTTTCACATCCTGGCGGTCGGCAAGGGCCATAGCAGCAATTTCTGCACCTTCCCGGACGATCAGCGCAGTATCGAACGCCGTCGATTACGGTATGCCCGGAAAACGAAAAACGCGCCTGATGTCCCTCAAATGAGGCGTTCATCAGACGCGTTATGTATTTAGTTCCCGTATTCTTTATTCAGCTTGTTCAGGTATTTCCTATATCTCCGTTGATTCAGATCAACTTTTCTTTGCCTCATTATTTCATCAGCTGACTGATGACTTCCCCGCTGTCGCCATTGATGCATAATGAGCGATCTTCAATCTGCAGCGGGCATACAGCCTCATCGTAATTGAGACATGCATAGACCGCCTCGGGATTCTCCGCTGTCATCTGCCAAAAAGGATATTTGATGATTACAGGCGTATTGGCGCCGACACCGATCTCCAGGAAAAGCACATGCATTCCTTCATGACGGCGCAGATAATCCGAATACGCAGCTGATGCCGCATGCCAGCCTTCATTCTCCACAAAGGAATCATCCGCCCGCAGGTTCAATGTCACCTCTGAACTGTCGTATGGATGCTTCGGGATGAGTTCTGAGGGAATCTTCATCGATACGCCGCCTGCCGGCATTACATAGATACCATCCTCATTTTTTACAAAGCCCTGGGCTTCCATCGCCTGCATTACCCATTCTTCATTATCGAATGTCACCTGGTTTGATGGATCGGTACTCTGGAAAAGTCCATAATCCCCCTGTGTATAGAAGAGACGTTTTTTATCAAATCCGGCTTTCTGGAAACAGTGATCCACATTGGTGGTAATCACAAAATAATCCTTATCCTTCAAAAGAGTATACAGATAGTCATACACAGGCTTCGGCGGATTCATATACCGGTTGACATAAATATTTCTTGCCCAGAACGCCCATCTTGTTTCCGCGTCCGGGTAAGGATAGAAACCGCCCGAGTACATATCGTGTATTCCAAAGCGCTCCTCAAAGTCTGAAAAGTATCTGCGGAAACGTTCGCCGCTGTAAATAAAACCGGCTGCTGTGGAAAGCCCGGCACCGGCGCCGATTACAATGGCGTCAGCTGTATTGATTTCTTCTTTCAGCCTGGACACTGCTTCTTCACTGGAAAGACTGCCTTCGCCAAGAGCTGGCCTGTTTGCCTGGATCCACCGGATTCCCCGGCTGATTGTTTCCCGGTAGCCGTCCGGCTGCTTAATATAATTCCTGTTCATAGTATCTTCTGTCCTCATCCTTGAATACATTGAAGATCACCCTGTCGATTCCATCCGGATGTTCTTCAAGCCATTGTGTTACTGTCTTTACTGCGATCTCTGCCGCCCTTTGATTGGGAAAGCGGAAAACACCGGTTGAAATACAGCAGAAAGCAGCAGTTCTCAGATTGTTTTCAAGACACATATTCAGTGTATTGGTATAACAGTCTGCCAGATTCTTTTCCAGTTCCTCAGTCAGTCCCGCGGATACGATAGGACCGACAATATGGACCACCTTCTTTGCAGGAAGATTGTATCCTTCTGTAAGCATTGGCACTGCTGTCGGCTGTTCATACTCCTGTCCGTATTGCGCCTTGAGCGCCCTCATTTTTGCGGCACACTCTGCCCGCAGCTGTATTCCCGCATATGTATGGATACAGTTGTCGATGCACGTATGCATCGGCACAAAACAGCCAAGCATCTGTGAATTTGCAGCGTTGACGATGGCGTCAGCCGCAAGTCTGGTTATATCCCCCTGCCAGATGGAGATCTTATCTGCATAAGGATGAGAGCTTCCCAGATCTTTGATCGTCAGAATATCCGGTATCTGTACAATCCCGTTCTGTCGGTTTCTTTCCTGCAGATATTCATCCTGTATTTTTATAACAGAAGATGACATCACTTTCGGCATACGGATATTCATCAATGACCTGAGAAGCTGTCTTTTGCCTTCCTGATCAGCAGGTGTTTCAAGATTCCTGTACCTGATGGAATCTTCTTTAAACTCTTCGACAAGATAGTCCAGGCGTTCTGTCTGTGTCATCTCTTTCA
>CAMVGT010000090.1 GCA_947167125.1 uncultured Erysipelotrichaceae bacterium | reverse complement strand
AATTCCTAGTAATTTCTGATATAGAAGAAGATTATTATGAAGATAGTGCATTTTGCATACAATCAGTTGCTTCTGTAAATAAAAAAGGGATCCGGCAAGCTTTGATTATGCAAATGTGCTGGGCGGTGCTGATTTCTTTATGAACAAAACCGACCGTCTGGAATACCGTGATTCCTCTGCGACACACGCGATGATCCTGGTCGGCGTCAACCTGAATGAGGAAGGAAAGCCGGACAGATGGAAGATTGAAAACAGCTGGGGCAAAGAGGTCGGAAAGAACGGCATCTTTGTATGCAGCGATGCTTATTTTGATGAATTTGTCTATCAGGCAGTCATTCATAAGTCTCTTCTCAATGAAAAACAGCTTGCGCTTCTTGAAGCGGAAGCAGAAGAGATTCTGCCATGGGCAATGTAAGAGGAGAGGAATGATATGATTTTTGTAGGTTATCCGAAATGTTCCACAAGCAGAAAGGCGGAAAAGTGGCTGCAGGAAAAAGGCATTGCATATGAGTTCAGACACATCGCGGAAGAGAAGCCTTCCAAAGATGAACTGAAGCAGTGGCATGAGAAGAGCGGCCTGGATCTGAAACGGTTTTACAATACAAGCGGAAGACTCTACAAATCCATGAATCTCAAGGATCAGATTCCTTCCATGAGCGAAGAGGAACAGTATGAACTGCTGTCGACGGACGGTCTTCTGGTAAAGCGTCCGATCGTGATTGACGGTGATTGTGTTCTTGTCGGATTCAAAGAAGCGGAATGGATTTCACATTTCGTGAAATAATCAGATTCTGAAGGTTGTGCATTGCCTTCGGATCAGCTAATATGTGAAAGCCAAATAGAAACAGAGGAAAAAACATGCTGGAAAAAATGTCTGTCATGGTTGCGGATATTGACGGAACCCTGGCCTTAAAAGGCGGAAACCTCATGCCGAAAACAAGAGCGGCAATCCAAAGACTTCATAAGGAAGGAGTTCTGTTCGGAGTCGCGTCGGGAAGACCGATGGACCGCAGAATTCTGGACCTTGCCAAAACATGGGATCTCGGCTTTGACTTCGATTTTGCGATCGGAATGAACGGCGGCGATCTGTATGACAAAGCAACAGACCGGATCGAACATTACTACCAGCTGAAAAAGGAAGATGTCCGTGAAATCCTGACTCTGCTGGATGGCCTTGATCTCAACGCGATCGTCTATGTCAACGGCTATGATGAAATCAACGCGCTGCGCATGGATGACTTTATGAGAGACTCCCAGCAGCGCAACGGCTCCCATGTGGAAATCGGCGGTATCGACTTCTTAAGCCGCTATGACACCGGCAAGATTGAAGTCCATATTCATCCAAGCCTCAAGCCGCAGCTGATGGAGCGGATTGCGAAACATCCGAGCGAAAACTGGATCACAGTCACCACATTTGAAATTGAAGATCATTCCACCGTTGAATTCCTGGATCCCCATGTCAACAAAGGAATCGCCCTGAAGCAGTTCTCTGAGAAGAGCGGAATTCCTCTTTCCGAATTCATTGCCTTCGGCGATATGGAAAATGACATCGGTCTGCTCAGAGAAGCAGGCTGGGGCGTATGCCTGCTCAACGGTTCCGATGACACCAAGGCAGTTGCCCAGGATATCACCGAATACAGCGTCTATGAAGACGGTGTCGGAAGATATCTGGAAGACCATTGGTTCAACCGTTAACTGATGCATCAGAAAAAGCTTCCCGAAGGAAGCTTTTTTCATGCTTGGAGTTAAACGGATGAAGCTCAGAGTTCTTCGCCGTTGGACTGGCAGACCTTCTGGTACCAGTAGAAGGAATCTTTTCTTTCTCTGTGCAGGTCGCCGTTGCCGTCGTTGTCCTTATCGACATAGATGAAGCCGTATCTCTTCTTCATTTCACCTGTGGAGGCTGAGACAAGGTCAATGCATCCCCACATTGTGTAGCCCATCAGATCGACGCCGTGTTCAATTGCGATCGCCATCTGTTCGATGTGCTTCTTCATGTAGTCAATACGGTAATCATCATGGAACTTGCCGTCTTCGCCTCTTTCATCAACTGCGCCGAGTCCGTTTTCAACGATCATCAGAGGGATCTGATATCTGTCATAAACGGTTTCAAGATAATAGCGCAGTCCCTTCGGGTCGATAGTCCAGCCCCATGCGGAAGCTTCCAGATATGGATTCTGAATGCCGCCGAACAGGTTGCCCTTGCCCTTTGTCAGATCCGGGTCAGTGGAAACTGTGTTGGACTGATAATAGGAGAAGCTGTAGAAGTCAACTTTGCCGGCTTTCAGAACTTCAGCGTCTCTTTCTGCCAGTGCCTTCATGGCATCAACATCAGCGCCATGTTCTGCCCAATATGTCGGAGCCCACGCCGGATATGCGCCTCTGGCCTGCACATCGCCGCAGTAGAAATTGAACTGTCTGTCCGCTTCAAGAGCAGCCAGTACATCATCCGGACGGCAGCTGTACGGATAGTTTGCGGAACCTGCGATCATGCAGCCGACCTTGTTTTCCGGATCGATTTCATGCGCCTGCAGGACTGCTTTCGCACTGGCGACAAACTGGTTGTGCAGACCAACGAAACGTCTCTGCGGTACATCCCACTCAGCATTGCCAAAGGTAATCGGCTGATCATCTTCAGGCAGAATGCCGAGACCATAGATCGCGCCCATGCCGGCGATTGTGCCGCAGTTGATTTCATTGAAAGTCAGCCACAGCTTTACAAGTCCCTTGTATTCTGTGAAGCAGAGCTTTGTGAACTTCAGCCAGAGATCGATGATTGCAGGGTTGTCCCAGCCGCCGTACTTATGGGAAAGAGCGAGCGGGAATTCATAATGGCTGATGGTAACCAGCGGTTCAATGCCGCATTCCTTGCAGTGAACAAAGATATTCTTATAGAAATCAATGCCTGCCTGCAGCGGTTCTTCATCATCGCCGTTCGGGAAGAAACGGCTCCACTGAACGGAGAGACGGAAGCACTTGAATCCCATTTCCGCAAAGAGATCGATATCTTCTTTCCAGTGATGGTAGAAATCGATTGCTTCGTGGGAAGGGTAGTAGGTGTCAGGCTTTACGCCTGCGGGTGTGATGAAGCGGGGCTTGTCAACGGTGCCGCCCATGATGACATCGGGAACGCTTAAGCCTTTGCCGTCAGCGTCATAGCCGCCTTCAAACTGGTTTGCCGCTGTTGCGCCGCCCCAAAGAAATCCCTTAGGGAATCTGGACATAAAATGATATCCTCCTGTATTTTTTCTGCTTCTATTATCCTATATTCATGCGTAAATTTCATTCATTTCCTGTCCGTCAGAAAGAAAAAAGTGACGCGCTGTCACTTTTCAAAAACAGACCGTACATATTCACAGAACAGTTTTTCATTCCTGCTCATACTTTCCCTGTACAGAAGTCCGTATTCATATTCGATTTCCGGCGTGATCGGACGGATCACAGTATCCGGATCCCGATTGGATAAAGCGACGGTTTCATCATCGATCATGATTCCCATCGAGCTTTTCAGCATTCTGAGATTGGATTCAAATCCGCCTCTTGATACGATGTCAGCCTGAATGCCTTCCCGATGGCATGCATAGAGAAACAGACGGCTGAAAATGGTGTCATCCGCCGGCAGAAGCAGCTGCCTTCCTTCCAGATGATAAACGGAAAGAACGCGGTATCCGGCAAGGATGTGATCTTTCGGCAGGATGCAGACAAGCCGTCCTTTTCCGGCTGTGATCAGATGTTCCGGCTTTTTCTGATGCAGACCATATGCCATCGTGACAAGATTCAGATCGCCTGCCTCATAATCCGCCATCAGCTCATTGAGATTCTTTTCAATGATTCTCACACGCAGTTCAGGATATTCTTTCCGGAATCCGATGACCGTTTCCGTGATCGAATACAGATGAGGCATATGCGAGCTGCCGATCGAAATGGTATTGGCTTCCTTCTGTTCCCATTTCTTCATGTCTTTCATCGCTTCATCATAATTCTGTGTCAGCTTCTTTGCATGAAGAAGAAAGCGTTCGCCGAAAGGGGAGAGTTCCATCCTTCTGGTGGAACGGATGAAAAGCGGATGCTCAAGTTCCTTTTCAAGCATCTGGATATGACGCGACAGAACCGGCTGCGAAATATGAAGCTCCTTCGCGGCTTTTGAATAGCTGCCGATTTCAGCGAGTACCGTAAATTCCTTTAAATAGATGATTTCCATATCTGTTTCCATTATTTATGCATAAACGTAATAAATCAACCGCAAACTTGCATAAATCGGGAAAAGGCGGAGATCATCAGCTTTCTGACGCATGCTAAAATGAAATCAAAGGAAAGAGTTTCTAAAAATAATAAGGAGTGTAAACAAAATGATTCCCGAAAAGTACAGGAACTACATGTTCAACGAGAATGATTTTCTGCCCGAGAATTATACCGTTGACGACCCTGAAAAGGAGAAGTACCTCAAAATCGCCGCGGCGATGATTTCCGATGACATCGACCAATGATCCTGATTTCTGGCTGCTTGACAGACTGTTAAGCAAGGAAGAAGTCAAGCTGCTTTGTTCATTCAAGAAGAAGAGAGTGGTCAAGCTGACACTGGAAGAAGTCGCGGAACGCAATCAGCTCAGCGTTGAAAAGACAAAAGAGCTTCTTGATCACATCTGCACGATCGGTCTGATTGAATTCGACCGTGAGCGTGAAGACCGCAACCGTCAGTACTTTGTGCCGAAGTGGGTAGTCGGATCCGGCGAATACATGATGATGAACGGCGCCAATGTGGAAGAACATCCGGAAATCGCGACATTCTTCAACTATGCGTCCAGCGTACCGGTAGGCAAAGTTGCCCACATGGTTCCGCCCGGAGGCGGAGGCCTTGGAATGCATGTCATCCCGGTTGAAAAGGCAATCGAAGCCAACAGCCAGGCAGTTTCCCTGGAAAAGATTTCCTACTGGCTGCAGAAGTATGACAAATACTGCCTTGATATCTGCACCTGCCGCAGACAGCAGAGAGTGCGCGGAGAAGGTACAGGCGATATCGAAGACTACTGGTGCATCGCAGTCGGCGATATGGCTGAATTCCTTGTCGAAACACATAAGGATGCCTATTACGCAACCTATGATGAAGTCATGGCAGTCCTGAAGCGTGCGGAAGAAAGAGGCTATGTCCATCAGATCACCAACCTCGATGGCGAAGGCAAGATCGTCGGTATCTGCAACTGCCCGGGCGGCGTGTGCAACGCAATCAGAACCTCCCAGCTCTTCAATACGCCGAACATGTCCGCTTCCGCTTACCGTGCCCATGTCGACCGTGAAAAGTGCGTCGCATGCGGAAAGTGCGTGGAAGTCTGCCCGGTCGGCGCTGCCAAACTCGGTCAGAAGCTCTGCCGCAAGGACGGCAGCCAGGTCGTCTATCCGAAAGCCGAACTTCCTGATCTTGTGAAGTGGGGTCCGGAAAAGTGGAACAAGAACTACCGTGATGACGCCAAGATCAATACTTATCAGGAAGGAACCGCTCCCTGTAAGACAGCCTGCCCGGCACACCTTGCCGTACAGGGCTACATCCGTATGGCTGCCGAAGGCAGATATATGGATGCCTTAAAGCTCATAAAGCAGGACAACCCGCTTCCGGCAGTATGCGGTGCCATCTGCAACCGCCGCTGCGAAGACAGATGTACAAGAGGTACCATTGACCAGCCTGTCGCAATTGATGAAATCAAGAAGTTCATCGCTGCCCAGGAACTCAATGAAGAAACAAGATATATTCCTGAATGCGCAAATGACATCGGCAAGCAGTGGGGCGATGAATACAAGATCGCTGTTATCGGTGCCGGTCCTGCCGGACTTTCAGCAGCCTACTATCTGCGCATGAACGGCTATCCGGTAACCGTATTTGAAAAGAATGAACAGCCCGGCGGCATGCTGAAATACGGCATTCCTTCCTTCCGTCTGGATCATTCCGTCATCGATGCGGAAATCGCAGTTATCAAGGCAATGGGCGCTGAATTCAGATGCGGCGTTGAAGTCGGAAAAGACATCACAATCCAGCAGCTGCGTGAAGAAGGCTATAAAGCATTCTATGTCGCGATCGGTCTGCAGACCGGCAGAAAAGCAGGCATCCCGAATGAGGATCTTGCGGAAATCGGCGTTGACTTCTTAAGAAGAACAAGCTTCAACCATGAAAAGGTTCTGAGCGGAAAAACTGTTGTCATCGGAGGCGGAAACGTTGCGATCGATGTCGCAAGAACTGCATTAAGAGCCGGAAGCGATTCTGTCGAAATGTACTGTCTGGAAGGACCGGCTGAAATGCCTGCGGCAGCGGATGAAATCGCTGAAGCAAGAGAAGAAGGCGTTGTCATCAAGAACTGCTGGGGTCCCAAGGAAATCATCGCGGAAGACGGAAAGATCAAGGCGATTGTCATGAAGCAGTGCGTTCAGGTTTATGACAAGAGCGGAAAATTCAATCCGGTATACGATGAAGACGAAACCAAGACCATCGAATGCGAAAATGTGCTTCTTTCCATCGGCCAGGCTGCAGTCTGGGGCGATCTGCTCAAAGACACCAGAGTCCAGCTGAGAAGAAACGGCACAGCCGAAGCTGATCAGGTTACACTGCAGACAGCGGAATCCGACATTTTCGTCGGCGGCGATGTTGCCTTCGGCGCTAGATTTGCGATCGACGCAATCGCGGACGGCCGCGAAGGCGCTGTATCCATTCACAGATACGTCCATCCGGGTCAGTCCCTGACAATCGGCAGAGATCTCAGGGAATTCATTGAACTCGACCGTGATGACATCAGTGTGGAAAGCTATGACACAGCCAAGAGACAGGCTCCGGGCATGAAGCCGGGCGAAGCTGCGAAGACCTATGAAGATCTGCGCATGACACTGACAGAGGAACAGGTCCGCGCGGAAGCCAACAGATGCCTGAAGTGCGGCGCTTCTGTTGTCGACGTCAACCGCTGCATCGGATGCGGTCTCTGCACAACCAGATGCGAATTCGACGCGATCCGTCTGGAAAGAGATATGCCGCAGAATACACGCATGTTAACGGCGGAAGAAAGCAAGCTCAAGGCGATCATTCCTTACGCTCTCAAGCGTGAGATCAAGATCCGCTTCAAGAAATAATCAGAAAAAAAAGAAAGGATGAACCGCTGTCAGTCTGACTGACATGAGGTTCATCCTCTTTCTTCCTGTTTGTTCAGATAATTCCGATGTAGTTGAGAACGAAGTATGCGGCTGCCGCAATCAGAGCGTATTTGGCAAGCGTGAAGAGCTTTTTGATCAGGCCGATTACAATCATCGCAACCAAAGCGATGAACAGAAACATTTTGAATTCAGCAGGCAGCTGCAGAAGAGCGCCGGCATGTTCTGCGAAAAAATCCATGTGGTTCCTCCCGTAATAACTGCTGAAATCATAACAGTACTGCACAATTTACGCAATTTATCTTAAAGAATGTGCAGATATTTCAGTTTGGAGGACAATATTAATAAGTGGGTGGTTCCCAAAAGGTTTCATTTCATTTCCGCAAAAGTTAAAATAAATAACAGGAGGTATTTACATGAAATACGAAATTAAGTGCACACCGTTCCCGGTGGTGGAATGCAGAATTGACCGCGGCGAAAGCATGATCACAGAAGGTGGCAGTATGGTCTGGATGACTCCGCAGATTGATATGGAGACTTCCGGTAAAGGAGGCTTCGCAAGACTGTTCTCAGGCGAGAATATCTTCCGCAACGTTTACACAGCAAACGCTGACAACCAGCTGATTGCCTTCGGTTCTTCCTTCCCCGGCAGAATCATGGCGATTGATGTTTCCAAAACCGCATGGATCATGCAGAAGAGATCCTTCCTTGCGGCAGAATCCGGCGTGAATTTTGAAATCACATTCCAGAAGAAGATGGGAGCCGGAATCTTCGGCGGCGAAGGCTTCATCATGCAGAGAATCAGCGGCCGCGGCATCGCGTTTGTCGAAATCGACGGTGAACTGATTGAATACACACTGCAGCCGGGCCAGCAGATTGTTGTCGATACAGGCAACGTTGCCGGCTATGAAGAATCCGTCAAGATGGATATCCAGAGTGTCAAGGGTATGAAGAACAAGCTCTTCGGCGGCGAAGGCTTCTTCAATACAATCCTGACAGGTCCGGGCAAAATCCTCTTACAGACAATGCCGGTTTCTTCCTTCGCACAGACCATCATTCCTTACATCCCGCAGAGCAGCTCCAACTGATCCCGATGAAAACGGAAGGCCGATCAATGACCTTCCGTTTTGTTTTATGTCAGCCGGCAGATGATATCGATCTTTTCGGCTTCATTGTAATCGTTCTTATAGAATGCGTAATACGCTCCGTAGATTTTATAGGTGAGGGTGATATCGGTTTCGATATCGCCTTTTTTGTCCGGATTCTGCGAATAGTAGAGTTCTTTCAATGAACGCTCGAGGTTTTCCGGCAGCAATGCGCTGCGGATGTCGGAAAAGAGGATTGAAATCAGGGAGTTGT
>CAMVGT010000089.1 GCA_947167125.1 uncultured Erysipelotrichaceae bacterium | reverse complement strand
GTTTATTAAAATCACACGAACCAGCCGCATCAGAAACCGCGAAGGAAATCCGGTCGGCATTCCATGCAATATGATCAACTGCTTCTGCATGTTTTCAGATTACATTCCCTTAAGCCTTGATGAATGGATTGCACTGGATGAAAAGAGAAGAAATAACCGTGCAGCGAAACTTTTATTGAATGAAGAATGAAGGAAATGTTTATGAAAAAGATTGCTTTATGGATACTGAGCGCGTTTCTGATCTGCGGCTGTTCGCAGCAGTCTTCAAAGGAAGAACCTGCTCTTGAAGAAACGGAAACACCTGCAGCGCAGGAAACAGAAGATCCTGCAGAGGCTGCGGTATTTGACCCAAGGCCTGATGCTGTTTCCAAAGTACGGAAGCAGGAATGGGGAATCTGCTGGGCAATGGCGGGCATTTCCACGATGGAAAGCGCATTGATCAGACATGGATTTACAGACAATCAGTTCCAGCTTTCCACCGAAGATCTCTTATGGTGGGCCAATGTGAATGATGAAGGCGGATGGAACAGCAGAAGAAGGAGCGATGGCGGCTACACCTATATGTGCAGCGGCTATCTGACCACAAGAGGTGTGCGTTCTCTTGCGGACATTCCCGATCTTGGGCCTGCGGAAGAGGATGATGCCGAATCGGATTATTACGGCCAGGGGATCAATCAGAGACCTGAAAAGTATGATACAGCAAGGGAACTGTATGAAGCAGACGGTATCGCGTTTTATCCGCATCCTTCAAGAGAAGAAATCAAGGAAGCTATCGCGAAGTACGGTGCCGTAAGCACCGGCTATTGGGAATCCCCGGATTATCTGAATGAAGAAAAATCATGTGTCTGGCATCCTTATGAACCCGACAGCGGAACCAATCACAACATCTCGGTTGTCGGATGGGATGATACATTTTCCAAAGACAATTTCATTCCTTCCCCTGATGGCAGGAAGCCGGAACATGACGGCGCATGGCTGATCAAAAACAGCTTCGGAACCGATTATGCGAATGAAGGCGGCTTTCTCTATGTTTCCTATGAAGACGCATATCTTTTTACAGAAGAAGAAAACCCCGCATTCGCTGTCACATCGATCATTGAACCGGATGGCCTGAAACGGTATATGCTGGATGATTTCGGGGCAGTCAATCTGATTGAAATTAAAAAAGATGTATTTGAAGAAGCTGCAGTATATGAATTTACTGCTGATGAAACTGCTGAGAGGATTGCATTTACTGCCGGAGGAAAAGGGACATCATTTTCTGTTTACTATGCGCCGGCAGCAGAAGGAAAACCTTCAGAAGATCAGAATGAATGGAAACTGCTGAAAAGCGGAACGCTTGACTATACGGGCTATCATACATTTGAAATTGAACCGCTGGAAATAAAAGAAGGGGAAGGAGCATTGATCCTGCATCTTGAAGGGAATGACATTATCATAGGCATTGAAGAAGCCCTGACCAAAACAGGAGGAAAACCGAAGTATTTTGAAGTTCTCTCAGGACGTTCGTTTATGAAAGAAGAAAACGGTTTTATCAGCTGTGAGAGGGATCTTGATGAAAACGGAATGGCTGTGAAGCATGGCTATGATGTTTCATTAAGAATTTTTACGGATGGAGAATGATTATGAAAACTGCAGTGATCGGCGTCGGCAATATGGGCAGCAAATATGTGTCCATGATCCTGGACGGGAATATCAAAGGTATGGAATTATGCGCTGTATGGAGCTTTGGACCGGGGCGATCTTGATCTGGATGCCGTTATCATTGCGCCCCTCATGAAAGCCATCAGGAAATAGCAGTCAAGGCATTTGAAAGAGGCATTCATGTATTGTGCGATAAACCGGCAGTAGTGTTTACACGCCAGGCACGGAATATGAACGAAGCAGCTGAAAAAAACAATTGCGTTTTCGGCATGATCTCAATCAGCGGGCACTGCCAATCAATCAGAAGATTCATGAAATCATTCAAAGCGGAAAATACGGCGCATTGAAGCGTATCAGCTGGACCGTCACCGACTGGTACAGACCGGATGATCGAAATACCGGAACCGGGCAGCAACAGGAAGCTGTATTTGAAAAAGAATTTGAACATTATCTCTGCGAAAAGAGAAATCCGGTACAAAAAGCCTGATTTCAAAAATATCAATACATGAAATCTGACAATCTTATGATGATAGAATGTAATTAACGACAAGGAGAATCAATCATGGCAAATTATGCTTGTTTCTGCACCGGCTGCAATACCTTTCAGTTTGCGCCTTGGGGTGCAAGAAAATGTCCGGCATGCGGCGGACGTCTGATTCAGTCAAGAGTTGAGCAATGGGGATTTGAATCCATGCCTCAGGAACAGAAATATACGACTTTCATGCCATTGGTAAAGGAAGACACACCTGAATACAGGCTGCTGCTTGCAGGAACTGAAAGTCATGAAAAGGTCCGAAACCTTCAGCAGAAAATGTATGAAGCTGAACGCATTAAAGAACAGGCACGCGTGAATGCATTTGCAGAGATGACGGTTGCGTTTGAATCTTCCATAGAAGGCGCAAAGATTGTAAAAAGCTGCGGACCTGTATTTGCAGAAACAATCGTGACAATTCCAAGAACTGTCAGCTTTGATTCGGAATCAGGAAAAAAGAAACTGACAGATGCTCTGGCAGATGCGAGAAACAATGCTTTGGAAAAACTGAAGGAAGCTGCTTTTGAACTGAACTGCAACGCCATCATCAGCCTGGATTTTGACTATCTGACTCTGGACTGGGAAAAATCTACGGCAATTGATGCAACTGTCCATATCAAAGAGGATTATGTGATCTGTGTCAGCGCAAAAGCAACAGCCGTATCGCTGGAAAAGATTTGATTCTCCTGTGTGGTAAAAATGAACCGAAGAGGAGGCTCCTGGGAGCTTCCTTTTTCTTATGAACTGTTTTCCTTTATATGAAAAACCCCTGCCGGAATATCGGAAGGGGAAGACGGTTCACTGCTGATCAGCATGGGAATAAGGGATACGCCCTGTGCATTGGTGTGCATAAAACACTCTCAATCATTCCGTTCGTAAAGAATTACTCCGTGAATACTTCCTAAGAACACTGTGCGATCTGTTGAGTTTAAAAATGAATGTAATTTTATGTATTGATGTTTGATTTGAATTAAATTGTTGAAATCAAACAAATGATTATGTGTTTGTCTTAAAAAGGAATTGTTTGGGTCAGGTTGGGAATCAACTCACCATTCACGGACATGCTTATACTTTTGAACATAAATAATTCGTATAACATACATTATGCGAAGTTGTATATTACGCTCCGGCATCAAGGTTCCACCGTATTTACCGTATGCCTTGTGAATGTGCTATTTTTCATAACTGTGGTTCCTGAGCCGGTTTTTCATTGTTTCTGCCTTTTATTGAAACTGTTTTTAATACAGCTGTATTCCATTTTTTATTCTGTAAGACGTATATCTATCGTTCGCTTTGTCTCACCGCACCTTATACCGTGTCCTGCTGTGTTATGCAGTAATTCAGATCGGCTCACAGTTACGATTTATGAAGTCAATGCATCATCGCCTTATACAATTATATTTTTATTGTTTCAGCGCATCACTCTCTGGCTTTGATCAATACTGGATACGTGATTGATGCTGTTAATTACTGTGTATGTTGATCCGGTGTTCGCAGCGGCTTTTATATGGACTATTTCTTATTTTTACGCGGACGATTGTGTTTTGCGGTGTAATAGATATCTCTGGTTGTTTTGTGCGGGAAGGTGTTTGCGGATTATTTGATAATGCGGTGTTCCTGGTGGCAGTCACTCTCGATTCACAAGGAGCTATATTACTCACCTTCCCTATTGTTAAATTAATCACAAATAAAAAAGATCCCCTTTCGGAGATCTGTATGCAATCAGAATGTGCCGATGATTTCATCGATGGATATGAACGGACTGACGCTGTCTTTTTCTTCTGATTCAGGCAGTGATATGACGGCGATTTCCTCTGTTTCTTTTCCTGGATATGCCGCAATGATGGATGAAAGATACGGCTGATCCGGTTCTGCATTCACCTTTTCCTGCTGCTTTGAAATCTCTTCATTGATTGCGATCAGTTCGCCGATTGTCAGTTCGTCCGGATCAAACGCGTAGTTTGCTCTGGGTTCATCCAGATACTGACCTTTAAGATCATCAATCTGCTGATCCTGTCTTCGGATTCTGTTTTTCTTTGCTTCAGGCATTTCAATCCGCATCGTCTCATAATCCTTTAAGACTTCCGGATTTGCATCCATGCCGAACATCAATGTCAGATCCTTCAGTGTCAGAGAACCGGTTGCGCAGGAATCCTGCTCATTGCGGTCTGAATACTTCCGGTATTCCGTATCGAAGAATGAATTATCTTCCTTCTCTTCTGTATATTTGCGATCAGTCATTATCCGCCTCTGTTTTCTTTTTAACAGTATAACATGGTGCAATACTGAATTCCGATCAAATTTTATGCGGTTTTCGGCCGTTCTGAGCGTATCTTTTACGAAATGATATCTTATCCATCCAAAGTAAAAACCCGCTGTTATGCGGGCTTATGAGCTTTACAGAGCTATTTCACAGACTCTTTCAGGTTCTTGGAGGGTCTGAATGCCGGTGTACGGGACGCTTCGATCTGGATTTTCTCTTTTGTATGAGGATTGATTCCGGTTCTTGCGGCTCTTTCACGGATCTCAAACTTTCCAAAGCCGGATATTTCGACCTGGTCGCCGTTTTTCAGAGTATTGCTGATGGTATCAAAGATCAGATCAATGATTGCTGATGCTTCTTTTTTGGTCAGACTGTGCTCGTCTGCGACTATTTCCGATAATACTTTTTTATTGATCGCTGTCATCGTAATTCCTCCGTATGGTACTTGATTATACAGCCCGTCAGATTCATTACAATACTTGACTTTGCGCAAAAAAGCGGAACTTATTTCTTTGTATCCTGACCGTAATAGGCATTGGGACCGTGCTTGCGCATGTAATGCTTGTCCAGCACATAGCCGGCAATCGACGCATTTGGATTTAACAGCAATGTCTTGAGATCCATTTCCGCGACTGTCTCCATGACGACCGCGTTGTAAACCGCATTGGCCGGTGATTTGCCCCAGGCAAAGGGTCCGTGGTTGCGGACGATGATTCCGGGAATTGCCATCGGGTCATAGCCTTTTTCTTCAATGGTTTCGATGATGACTTTCCCTGTATTCATTTCATATGCTTCTTCGACTTCTTCTTTTGATAATTCTCTTGTGCATGGAATATCGCCATAGAAGTAATCCGCATGTGTGGTTCCCAGAGCCTTGATATCGACTCCGGCCTGGGCAAATGCGACTGCGTTGATGGAATGGGTATGGACAATGCCTTTGATGTCTTTGAATCTGCGGTAAAGCGCAAGATGGGTATCGGTATCGCTGGAAGGCTTCCATTTCCCTTCCGCTTTTTCTCCGGTTTCCAGATCCACAACAACCATGTCATCAGCGCACATGCCGTCATAATCGACGCCGCTCGGTTTGATGACCATATATTTTCTGTCTTCGCTGATCCCGGAAACATTGCCCCATGTATAGATGACAACGCCCCTTCTGACCAGTTCCAGATTTGCTTCACATACTTCTTTTTTCAGTTCTTCAAGCATTTTCAGCCTCCCGTATGACACTTCTTAAGAAATCATTGGATTCTTTGATCACTTTCATATAATCCTGTCCCTGCTGGTACCAGAATTCACCGGTGAACATCCGCACGCCCATATCCAATGCTGCTTTGATGCAGGGCACATATTCCGTATGGCCGCCGGTACCGTAATTCATATCGCGGTAAATGCCGGGCTTTGTTTCCTTCAGATGGACAGCGAATGTATGTCCTCTGCCTTTTAACAGTTCTTCAGTGACATCAAAGCCGTAAAGAACCGCCGCGTTTTTGAGATTTCCGATATCCGGATAGACACCCAGCCATGGCGAATCAATCAGATTCACATATTTCATGATCTTTTCGATTGTATCCATAAACGGTGTTTCCATCGATTCAAACGCGAGCACAATTCCTTTTTCCGCCGCATAGTCAGCTGAAAGCTTCAGGTTTTCCGTAAACCATTTTACGGTTTCCTCATCGCCGGTTTCATAATAGACATCATAGCCGGCCAGCTGGATGATGGGGATTCCGGCGTTGGCACTGAAGTCAACCGCCTTTTTCATGATTTCAACGGAACGCTCCCGGATTTTTGGATCATGCGAACCGAGCGGATATTTCCTGTGGCCAGATAAGCACATTGTACGGATCGGCGTATTCATGGCGCGGGAAAGATTGCCGAGACTGACCTGCTCATCAAAGGAAAGATCGAGTCTTGAAAGTCTTGCGTCGGTTTCATCGACGGAGATTTCAAAGCGGTCGAATCCGCATGCGCGGGTGATTTCAAACATTTCCTTAAAGGATTTTCCGGCCGGAATTGCCTTTTCATATAACGCCAGGGATACACTCATGCGTCTTCCTCCGTCAGTGTATAAAGCGCGATTTCATCGGTTTCCCGGTTTGCGGCAAGCAGACGGTATTCACCATCCGCCTCAAAGAACATGCAGTTGGCAGGACCTGCGCCATGATCCAGTACACTGACTTCATACTGACCGTTTTTATATTCCAGTGCGATCAGTTCTCTGTCTTCCTGCCGGTTTCCGATAAACGCAATCCATCTGCCGCTGATCATGCCGGCATAAATGGCATGGATAAACGGCATCTTCTTTTCTCTTTCATAGACTTTTACAAAACCTTCATCCGTCTTTTTGTAAACGGAAAGAGTGTCTCCATGGAACGGGGAAAGCACAAGCAGTTCCCTTTCCCCATCCTGATCAAAATCAAGATAGAGAATATCGCTTGCCGGTGTATCAAGGATACATTCGGCCTTCCACTCCCCTTCTGCTGTTTCGGGGGGATCCACGCGCCAGATGCCGCTTTCGGTTCCGACCATCGCAAAAGATCCGCCTTCTCTGCTTTCATGAACAGCGAAGCCATGGTTCTTATACAGGCCGGATACCAGCGGCGTCAGCTGCAGCTGATTGTTTTCGTTAAACGCATCCAGGCTTTCCGGCAGAAGCGCTGTCCAGATTCTTCCTGGACATGTCCAGTCATTTTTAAAGGCATGCGCGGATTTCAGCGTGCATGCGACAAGCCATCTGAGACCGTTTTTTTCGACGATGCCGAAACGGTGGACAAACGGCAGGTCGCATAAGACATGACAATCCCATCCATCGCTTCCTTTTGTGTAATAGACGATTTTCGCGTCGGCGGAATCGTTGGGGGAATAGAATTTCTGCGTTGCCATCAGAACTGCAGGATCTTTGGAAAACTGCAGTACGGTCATTACGCCGCCGGGTCCTTCCCAAAGGGTTTCAGCGAATTCCCCATCCTGTGTAAAGGAGAAACAGGGATCGCTTTTTTCGGCAGCGGTGATGATATGAGGAATGCCGTCATATTCAAATGTGCCGCATGCATAGCATTTATTCAGACTGCCGATGACTTTCTTTTCAGCTTTCATAGAAGCCTCCTTCCTTCAGCAATTGATACAGCCGGTTCATTTTTTCTCTTTTCTTCAGATATTGTTCATGAAGGACCCTGTCCGGTTCATAAACAGATTCGCTGCGCTCTGCGCATACTGTTTCAAACGCAGTATGCAGATCGGGATATACCTTCATCCCGCTTAATGCCACCGCAAGCGCGCCTTTCGCTGTGGCTTCCGGATCATCAAAGCAGATCAGTCTGCGTCCGTAGATATCGGACTGCAGCTGGTTGAGAACAGCCGATCCGGTTAATCCGCCGCCGGAGTATACCTTGGTTACCGATACCGTATCCGCAAAGCGGTCGATGCAGGAAGAGATCTCCATAAAGACGCTTTCCATGACGCTTTTGAAGATTTCCGATCTTCGTGTCGCGGTTGTGACATGGCTGATCAGTGCGTCTGCCATCGGATTCCAGTCCGGTGCTCCCTTGCCGGAAAAATACGGTATGACAAGCGCGGAAGACACAAAGTTCTCCTTTTTGAGCTCTTCTTCCAGAAGACGGTAATTGACCGCGTTCATTCCGTAAAGCTGCTTTGCGCACCAGTCATAGGCAGCTCCGCAGGTCAGAACATTGGATTCCATGATGTACTGACCGGGTGCTGATGAGCGGTTGATGATCATGCCCTTTGGCAATTGTTCCGGCAGTTGGCAGAGTGCGGAAGCGATAAAGCCGCCGGTGCCGACTGTTACCGATACAGGTCCTTCTTCAATGATGCCGTGGCCGATTGCGGCGCATTGCTGATCGCCGCCGGAATGAATCACCGGAATGCCCTGCTCAATGCCGCACGCTTCCGCAAATTCTTTATTTACATATCCTGCGGTTTCTCCCGGCTGAATCAGCCTGCAGAGTTTGTCTTCTTCGACTTCATACAGTTTCAGAATATCCGGATCCCATGTTTCCGTACGCAGATCCATGAGCCCTGTTCTGGACGCATAGGTGGTATCGGAAACATAGACGCCGCACATTCTGGAAACAACATATTCGGGAATATTGAGGAATTTATAAACAGACGGATAGATCTCGGGAAGATTCTGGCGGATCCATGTCATTTTACTGCCCGAAAAGACCGTGCTGACTTCAGCTCCGGTCTTTTCATACAGCTGCGGGTTATACTGTT
>CAMVGT010000088.1 GCA_947167125.1 uncultured Erysipelotrichaceae bacterium | reverse complement strand
CTTTTACAATCACTTCTCTGCCAAGAGTGTCACCGATAACCGATGCGATTTCCTTCGCCAGTTTCATTCTGCTTTCTTCAATCGCTTCCAGAAGCTCATCTTTTTCTTCGGTATAGTCCCGGATTTCCTTCTGCTTTTTCATAACTGTGATCCTGATCAGCATCAGAAGCAGAAACAGAAGAAAGCCTGCTCTGAAAAGCTGCTGTTCCTGCATATAAAAGCATGTGCTGATCAGGAATATGACAGCCGTCAGAGAAGAAAGGATCAATGCCCCCATGCGCTTTGCAAAAAGGAGCGTGCATCCGGAAGAAACCAGCGCGAAGAAAAGAATACTCAGCTGCGCACCCTGCGATTCCGCATTCATCACCGCTTCCGCAAAACAGTAAAGCGATGAAAGAAACAGGATCAAAGCCGGAATCCGCAGAATCAGATCGCCATGGTCATCGGAAACAGGAGTTTCCAGTTCGTAAAGTTCCACCCCGGTCTGTTCTGCAAGTGCGGCAGCGGAAGCGGTAAATGTCTGGTTGGTGATCACAGCCGCCTTGTCAAGACCGTAATACGTCTTTCCTGCATAAGCTTCCTGAACGGCATCATTGCCGATCGGCGAAGAATAGTATTTGCATTGAAAACCGTATGTCAGCCCGTTTCTGCCGGCAATCAGATCAATTCCCTGATCGCCGCTTGCCTTCGTCATCCGCACATTGCGGAACCCTTTTTTCCGAAGCCTTGCGGCACACCATTGTTCATACTCAATTCCGGTCATATGCAGTGATTATAGCAGAGGACAAAGAAAAACCGGAAATATTCCGGTCAACGGGATTACTGCAGCGGACTTGCAGGTTCTTCGCTCTGGCTGTCAATGACTGCCTGGGCCTGGGTTGCCTGAGCTTTATAGCGCTCTGCGTCAGCTCTTGCGGCAGCCGCCTCCATTTCCAGTCTGCGATTCTTTTCTTCCTCTTCCGCCAGCTTTGCCTTGCGCTCAGCTTCAAGTTCCTTTTCCCTGCGGCGGATGGAACTGCTGAGTCTGACAGAAAGCGAGAACAGCAGGAATGCGGCGATGATGCACACCATTCCGATCAGCATGTAAAGCATGCCTTTGCGGCATTCCGCGTTTGTCATCAGACTGGTCAGCTTGTTTACAAATGTTGTATTGGTCAGATAGGTGATCAGAATCAGAAATACGCCGCCGATGAACAGGATCAGCGACAGGATGTTCACTGCCTTTCTCAGAAATTTCATTTGGGTCCCTCCCCTTGTGTACAGGTTCATTATAACAGGGAAAGAACATGTCTTCTCCCGGAAATCAGCCAACCCGCGCACCGGAAAATGATTTTCACTGTTTCCAACACCAAAATTTGTATTCTGCTTGGTGAAATATTCCGCGATCAATGGTATGATACTTCTGTTCGGTTGTATTGCCGGGCATGTCTGTATGCATTGCGACGGACATGCAGTCTGAAAATGAAAGGAGTTACTATGCCCAGAGTAGTCGTTAAGGAAAATGAAGATCTCGATTCCGCACTGCGCAGATTCAAGCGTCAGGTAAACAACAGCGGAGTTCTCGCAAAGTGCCGCGCTAAGGAATTCTATGTCAAACCCGGTGTTGCAAGAAGACTGAAGAGCGAAGCTGCCCGCAAGAAGAGAAGAAAGTAATGGGTAAACCTGTCAGGAACAAGGGGATCAGAATACAAAAGGGAGAATCCGCTCTGGAAGCGATGCGGGATATTATCCCCCATTGGATTCACGATACCAGAGAAGATCCTTCCTCAGTCACAGGTTTGATTTACCTCAGAACTTGCAGATGTTCCGAATGCGGTTTTCACGTCAGCTTTGAAAAGCCTTTCTGTCCGCATTGCGGGGCGGTCATGAACAAGCTCAGAGGTATTTGATATGGATAGATTCATCTTCGATTTCGAAGCTGAAACCTTCAGTGTGGAAAATGATGACGGCGTTCTCGAAAATCACATTCCCGGACTGAAAAATTCCAGGGAAAGAATTCTCGCTGATGCCGGAATCATGATCATGGACGGTTCTGATATGAAAGACCTGTTCACCGAATTCAAAAACGGGACGATCGACCAGGATGAGCTTTTCGAAAAAATCATGGAGAAGGTCGTTGATCATGTCAAATCTCAATACCATGATTCACTGAACTGACATAACATTCCTGAATAATGAAAAAGAACCTGCTGACCCAGGTTCATTTTCTTTTTGGAGGGTAAGAATAATCTGTCTTGCGACAGTCTTATATTACCTTTAAGATGTGTCGGGGTTATGGAATCTGTGTGAAACTTCTGTGTTAATATTGAACTGTACAGGAGGTATTTAACTATGAAATGTCCGAAATGCGGGAAATCCATCCCCGACCGTGCCTTCCAGTGTCCGTATTGCGGAAAGCGTACAAAGAAAGGCTGGCAGAGGGAAGGCGAGAAACTGGTCGCTCCGATCACAAACGTTTTTAAGAAAATAACAAAAAAATAAAAATTCATACTCCCCCTGCCGGTAAGTACTGCATGCATAAACCGCTGATTCATCTTTTTTCACAGGAAAAAGCAAAAACCATATTGACCTTTTGATCAAGAAATAATAAGATCATTTCCGCTGATTAAAGGAGTTTGACACAATGAGAATCAGTCTGGTTGATGCAGCATACGAATACCTGAAAACGGTGAATTCAAGTATCCCTTTCCTGGAGCTCTACGGAAAAGCAGCTGAAAGAGCAGGCGTTCCGGAAGAACAGCTGAAACGGAAGAAAAGTTCCTTCTATTCCCATCTTTCCCTCGATTCCAGATTCACACAGCGTGAAAACAACACATGGGATCTGACCGAGAACCACAGCTATGATGAAACACATATTGTTGTGGATCAGATGGACGGAGACGACGAGGAAGAAGAAGAAAACATTGAAAGAACTGAAGAAGATGAAGAAGAACTCGAAGATGAAGAATCTTCAGCTTCCGATGACAGGGATGACAGAGCAGATTCAGACGAATACTGATCAATGATAAAAGGGCGGAACGATCCGTCTTTTTTCATATCCGGAGTACCAGCATGCCAAAAATGAAGCACATGCAGTATAATCTTTGCGTATTGGAGGAATTTGAACATGAACCCTTCCCGACTCTCTTTCGCTTCCGACTATATGGAAGGAGCCCATCCTGCCGTACTGAAGCGCCTGTGCGAAACCAATCTGGAAAAGACACCGGGATACGGATCGGATCACTACAGTGAATCCGCACGCCGTAAAATCCGTGAGCTGTGCGGTGCTCCCGCTGCGGAAATTCAGTTTCTTGCCGGCGGAACACAGACCAACGAAACCGTCATCACATCATTGCTGAGACCCTATCAGGGCGTTATTGCGGCAGATACAGGCCACATCAGCGTGCACGAAGCAGGCGCTGTTGAAGCCGGCGGACACAAAGTGCTGACAATTCCGCACCATTACGGAAAGATCAGCGGCAGGCAGGTCAGCGATTACTGTGCCGCATTCTATGCCGATGCCAACCATGACCATATGGTCATGCCGGGAATGGTATATATCTCCCAGCCCACCGAATACGGAACACTGTACACATATGATGAACTGCAGGCGCTCCATGAAGCATGCCGCAAATACGGTCTCTACCTGTATGCCGACGGCGCAAGACTTGCCTATGGCCTTGCGGCAGAAGAAAATGATGTTTCCCTGCATGACCTGGCACGTTTCTGCGATGTCTTCTATATCGGCGGCACAAAATGCGGCGCTCTGTTCGGGGAAGCAGTTGTGATTCCCGACCCGCTTCTGATTCCTCACTTCTTTACCATCATCAAGCAGAGAGGCGCCCTTCTTGCCAAAGGCAGAATCACCGGCCTCATGTTCGATACACTGTTTACCGATGATCTTTATACAAATCTCGGCGCGCACGCACTGAAGCAGGCGGCGAAAATAAAAGCCGCACTGAAGGAATACGGCTATGAATTCTTCTTTGAAACGCCGACCAACCAGATCTTTGTTGTGATGGAAAATCAGAAACTCGCGCTGTTCGGCGAACGGTGCGAATACAGTTTCTGGGAACATACTGATGAAAACCATACCGTCATACGTCTGGCAACCTCGTGGGCAAGTGAAGATGAGGATACGGAAAAGCTGATCGCTTTACTGAAAGAACTGGCCTGAACGTATAACAGGGAACACTGCTGTGCTCCCTGTTTTTTTACAGTCTGAAGGTTTCCTTGCGGTCCAGGCAGAGACAGGTCAGTACCCCCTGCTCGCCATATTCGCATCCGGTGTCGATATCCACCAGCGACATTCCGTTGGAGAATGTTCTTGTATAGATTCTGCCTGGGGTCCCGCCGCTGATTCTTCCGGTTTCCAGATGGCCGACAATATAGGTCAGAGGCGGTTCATCATGCATGGCCGGAATTGCGCGGATGGAAAAAGGGCCTTCCCCGAATACCAGATCGCAGCAGATATTCAGATCATCCAGCTCACCGGTATGCCAGTCTTCCCTTTCATAGGTGAGTCCGGCATGCGACAGCATGTAGTCCGTATCGTCAATCCGCAGCATTTTCACCAGCATGGTTTCATAACGCAGATATTCATACATCGCATTCTGCACGCCTTCATCCAGGCGGTTGAAATCCGCCAGGGTCACCCTGCCGCCGGAATAGTCCGAAAGCCAGCTGTACTGCGTCTGAATTCCTTCCAGATACGCCAGCATCATCCATTCATGATTGCCGAGAAAAGGGACAACATTCTTTCTGTCCATCATATCGAGAAGAATCGGGATCCCCTCATCCCCGCGGTCAATCACATCGCCGAGAATATAGAGGGTGTCTTCATCCTTCAGCTGAATCAGATCCAGTATCCGCATATAACGGTCATAAAGACCGTGTATGTCACTCATTACATAGATACTCATAGTTTTACTTACGAAAAGAATATCACAAACTATCCTGTAAATATGCGGTATATTTGCATTCTGAACACTCTGCGTTTACAATAGTATCCGTTCAAGGAGGTAAATCATGAACATTATGAACCGTACAAAGAAAGATATCGCAGCTGCAGTTGCGGAAAGTGTTAACCTGTCTAAGAAAGATGCGGAAACCGCAGTCAACGTCGTATTTGATGTCATCGCTGAAACACTGAAGGACGGCGGAGAAGTTTCCATCGCCGGCTTCGGCAAATTCTCTGTTGCGGAAAAGGCTGCCCGCACAGGTATCAACCCTGCAACACGCGAAAAGATTGAGATCGCTGCATCCAAGAGCCCGAAGTTCAAGGCTGCCAAGACTCTCAAAGACGAAATCAAATAAGTCACAGATTCATCCATGCCTGCCGGTCCGGCGGGCATTTTTATTTTTGAAATCTTAAGATACAGAAGAGATACACATTTCACACAAAATTCACTTCAATTACCGTACAATATCCGTATATGTCCGCATCGAGAAGAAGGAAGAAACAGCTGAAAAGAAAACAGAGCACAGTCCGGACAGTGCCGCATCTGCCGAAGGCAAAGCGCAAAGGCGGAAGGTATGTCTACCCTGCCGGCGCTTACCGGCAGGCAATGAACCCTGACCCCCCTGCTCCTTTTGCGCCGGTTCTTTCACCTGTACTCCCGGCTCTGACGCCGGAATCCGAAGAACCGGTCCGTCTTCAGGAACCGGTTGTTAGCGTATCGGATCCGGCAGTCACTGAACAGCCGGAAACAGACACCGTAATACGGCAGCCGCTGCCGGTCGCAAAGATTCTGCCATGGGGCATTGCGGCGGCTTTGGCAGTCATGGCTTTCGCTCTGATCCCACGCAGTTCCGTCAATTCCGATACTGAGGGTCTGACCAAGCTGACTCCTGAGCCGACGGAAAAAAGCGATGCGGCAATTACGGAAGCGGAAGCAGTACCGGACCTTCGGCTTTCGGTTGATCCGGAAATGGCAAAAGAGCCTCTGGAATCTTATTTTGAAGAGATCGGCGGTGAGTGGGCTGTTTATATCAAAGACCTGAACACAGGCGCTCAATTCGCTCTGCATGATGTGCAGATGCCTTCTGCTTCGCTCATCAAGCTGTTTGTGGCAGGAACTTATCTGGAACTTTCGGAAAGCGGAGAAATCCCGGTAACGGAACGTGCTGAAGCGGATCTTGCCGCAATGATTTCCTGGTCGGATAACGATGCCTGGCAGGATCTGGAAACATGCATCGGAAACGGTATCTACGATTACGGAATCGCTGCCGTCAACGATTTTATTGAGCGCCATGGATTTGAAGAAAGCGGCAGACTGATCGGCGCGGATTCCATCTATTCCGTCGATGCGGAGAATTATACCAAAGCCAGTGAAATCGGAAGAGTCCTGGATGAAATCTATCACGGAACATATGTCTCTGAAGCAGCTTCCGAAAAACTTCTTGCGCTGATGAAGGATCAGCGGATTATCACCAAAATCCCTGCCGGACTGCCGGAAGGAATTGAAAGTGCAAATAAAACCGGAGAACTGATCGGCATTGAAAATGATGCCGCGATTGTCTACGGAAGAAATACGGATTATATTCTTGTTGTGATGTCCAATGACAACAATATCGGCACCGAGCCGGTAGCCCATGTGTCATCACTCGTCTACAGCATTCTGAATTCATCAGAAGAAATCTCGGAGGAATCATGATGAACACAGTGAAAACAATTGATATCCGTGAAATCGAAGGATTTCACATCGGAAACGCGGAATATGCGGAAGCAGCCACCGGATGCACGGTCATCCTGGCGGAACCTGCCGCAGTCTGCGGCGTGGATATCCGCGGCGGCGCCCCTGCTTCAAGAGAAGCTGCCCTTCTCAATCCGCTGGCGGATAACAGTGCTGTCAATGCGGTTGTATTAAGCGGCGGCAGCGCGTTCGGCCTGGATGCGTCAAGCGGTGTTGTGAAATATCTGGAAAAGCGCAATACAGGCTTTTCCACAGCCTATGGACCGGTTCCGATTGTCTGCTCCAGCTGCCTGTTTGATTTAGCCCTTGTAAGGGCTGATATCCGCCCTGACGCGGCACTCGGCTATCAGGCATGCGTAAATGCGCAGGATCCTTCCCTTCTCAAAGAAGGCTCCTATGGCGCCGGATGCGGCGCCACTGTCGGCAAGATGCTCGGACCGGACTATATCATGAAATCCGGTCTTGGAATCTATGCGGCACAGCTCGGCGATCTGAAAATCGGCGCCATTGTCGCAGTCAACGCGTGCGGCGATATCTATGATGAAAATACCGGAAAGACACTGGCCGGCGTCTATGACCGTAAAAGCGGTGAATTCCTGAGAGCGGACCATTGCCTGTATCAGATGACATCCGATCCCGATCTGTTCCATCAGAACACAACGATCGGCGCGATCATCACAAACGGAAACTTCACCAAGACGGAACTGACCAAAATTGCCGGCATGGCGCACAACGGCTATGCCCGCGCGATCCGTCCGGTTCATACCATGTTTGACGGCGATTCCATCTATGCATTGAGTTCAAAAGCTGTCAAAGCGGACCTGAACACAGCCGGCAGCCTGGCTGCGGATGTCATGGCGGAAGCGATCCGCAGAGCCGCAGTTATAAAAGGAAATGATTACGGTCTTGCGATCTGATATAATCATGGACAATCATACAAACGGGAGGAAATACGATGAGCAGAGTTTATAACTTCTCCGCCGGTCCGGCCGTCATGCCGGAAGAAGTGCTGAAAGAAGCAGCCGCGGAAATGCTGGATTATAACGGAACCGGAATGTCGGTCATGGAAATGTCGCACCGTTCCGCTGCCTATCAGAAGATTATCGATGAAGCAGAGCAGGATCTGCGCGATCTAATGAATATTCCGGACAACTACAAAGTTCTCTTTATCCAGGGCGGCGGCCATGTGCAGTTCTCCATGGTGCCGATGAATCTGTTTGTCAAAGGAACCGGCGATTATATTATTACCGGCCAGTGGGCAAAGAAGGCATGGCAGGAAGCGAAGAAATACGGCAATGCCAAAGCGATCGCTTCCAGTGAAGACAGAACCTTCTCCTATATCCCTGACTGCAGCGATCTGCCGGTCGATGAAGACGCAGATTATGTCTACATCTGTTTGAACAATACCATCTATGGAACCGTGTTCCATGAGCTTCCGAACACAAAAGGAAAAGATCTGGTTGCGGATATTTCTTCCTGCTTCCTGAGCGAACCGCTGGATGTCACAAAGTTCGGCATTCTCTGGGGCGGCGTGCAGAAGAATGTCGGTCCGGCCGGGCTGGCAATCGCGATTGTCCGCGAAGATCTGATCCGTGAAGATCTTGATCCGAAGGTTCCGGTGATGTTAAAGTACAGCACCTACGCAAACAGCGGTTCCCTGTACAATACGCCTCCCACATATAACATCTACATGTGCGGCAAAGTATTCAAATGGCTGAAGAAACAGGGCGGCCTGGAAGCGATGAAAAAGCGCAATGAAGAAAAAGCGGCAATCCTTTATGATTATCTGGATTCCTCTTCCCTCTTCCATGGCACAGTGGAAAAGAAAGACCGCTCACTGATGAATGTTCCGTTCGTGACAGATTCCAAAGAGCTCAATGATCTGTTTGTCAAAGAAGCGGAAGCAGCCGGCTTCGTCAACCTGAAAGGCCACAGAAGCGTCGGCGGAATGCGCGCAAGCCTTTATAACGCTATGCCGAAGGAAGGCGTTGAAGCTCTTGTCGCATTCATGAAGGATTTCGGCGCTCCAAATTTAGGTGGGGTCGCTGAAATTTGAATCCAAGATAACTCGTGGA
>CAMVGT010000087.1 GCA_947167125.1 uncultured Erysipelotrichaceae bacterium | reverse complement strand
TCAGTCTGACCGATCTGTTCTACGACTGCGACTATCTGAAAACCGTGAACTTCTCCAATGCGGACACATCAAATTTACGTACGATGGGAGGCATGTTCTGGCGCTGCCGTGTGCTTGAGGAAGTTGATCTCAGCAGCTTCAATACTTCAAGATGCACCAGTATCAGTTCACTGTTCGAGTTCTGCGGACAGTTGAAAAAGGTGAATCTTTCCTCCTTTGATACTTCCGGCATGGATGGCGGTATGCGGACAGTATTCAACGGTGCCAATGTGCTTCAGGAAATCAAGCTGGGTTCCAAATGGACTGTATGGTCCAATGATTCCTATCTGCCGGAAGGCACATGGTCCAACGGGACAATTGAAAAAACCGAAAAAGAACTCTATGCACAATATCCTGCAAATGCTTCAGCCTGGGCAGGCACATGGAAAAAGATATCCACACCGGTTCATGTCACAAAGATCGAAGTGGACCCTTACCGTCTGCAGCTGAATGAAGGACAGACCGGAACACTGAAAGCGACCGTTTCTCCTTCCAATGCGGACAACAAGAATATCATCTGGGAATCCGGCGATCCTGATATTGCGTCTGTTGATCAGAACGGCAAAGTGACAGCGATCAAAGAAGGCAGCACTGTCATCTATGCAAGAGCGCAAGAGAATCCGGATGTGAACGGCTGGTGCTCACTGACTGTCAAAAAAGAATCTGCTCCGGTTCCTTCTTCCATTACCCTGAACAGAACAAGTGCGGAAATGGCAACACAGAGTACACTGCGCCTGAGCGCATCGGTTCTGCCTGCTGATGCGGATCAGTCTGTCACATGGACATCTTCCGATGAATCTGTCGCAACAGTAAGCAGCAGCGGAACAGTCACAGCCCACCGGTACGGCACTGTCACAATCACAGCCCGTTCTGTTTCCAATCCGTCTTTATCAGCTTCCTGCCGGATTCAGACACGCTTCTATGATGTCAATGATGCTTCAAAATATTATTACAGCCATGTCTACTGGGCGGCAGACATGAATATCACAACCGGCTATGACAGGGTTTATTTCGGACCTCAGAGAAACTGCACAAGAAGAGAACTCTGCATCTTCCTTTACAGAATGATGGGCAGACCCGCAGTCAGCGGAGAACTGGAATTCTGCGATACAAAGGATAAATACAGCAAGACTTCTGATTCCTATAAGGCAATTCTATGGTGCTATAACAGAGGAATTGTCAAAGGCTATTCCGACGGCACATTCCGTCCGGATGCGTCAATTATCCGCAAGGATGTCATGATCATGCTGTACAGACTGGCAGGAAGGCCTGCTGTTTCCGGATCCATGACATTCCCGGATGTCAGGGCACAGGGCTATTCCCCGAATTCCGATACCTATAAATCGATTATCTGGGGAACACAGACCGGAATCACAAAGGGTTACAGTGACGGAAACTTCCAGCCGCTGTCCAACTGCTTAAGAGAACACATCGTCACATTCATTCACCGCTTTTATATAAAATAAGACATAAAAAAACTGATCCTCCGCCAAAATGCGGGGGATCAGTTTTTTTACAGTTTCATGATAAGTTCTGTGATCAGAACGGCGATGCAGCAGACGGCTGCCACAAAGGGAAGGCTCTTTCCTTTCCATGCAAGAACGATGCCGGCAGCCAATGCAATATAGCCGGAAACCGCGCTTGCGGTGGAATTGATCATGTCCGGAAATGTCATCACAGCCAGTGTGGCATAGGGAACATAGTAGAGAAATGAGCGGATGAAGGGACTTTTGATCGGTTTGCGGATGAGTGTCAGAGGCAGAACACGGATCAGATATGATATCCCTCCGGAAATCAATATATATAAGATAAGACTATGCTTCATGATCTGCCTCCTTTTCAATATGCGGATGAACAAGTGAGGCAATGGAAGCGATCAGGATTGTCAGAACAATTGTTTTCGTGCCGCCGCTCAGATGCAGAAACGGAAGCTTTTCACATAAGAAGCTGAGCAGGAACCCTGAGCATACAACCGCCGCGACCGCCTTGTCTTTTTTTGCGGGCGGAATGATGATCGCAAGAAACATGCCGAATAAGGAAACGCTCAGTGCCCTGACAATTCTTGCCGGAAGGATATTGCCGGCAATAATGCCGCCGGCAGATCCAAGTGCCCAGAACAGAGATGAAATCCCAAGAGCGCCATAGTAATACCATGGGGAAAGATAGGGGGACTGGCCGATGCCGAGCGCAAACAGTTCATCGGTGACACCATAGCCGACAAAGAAGCGGTGGATGATCGAGGTGCGTTCGGAAAACTTCTGGCTCAAAGCGGTGCTCATTAACAGATATCTTGCATTTGCGACCAGGGTTACGATGGCAATTTCAAGATATGCGGAATCTGCCGCGATGACCTGCAGGGCGGCGTATTCGCCAGCCGATGCCA
The DNA here is from genome assembly GCA_947167125.1 of uncultured Erysipelotrichaceae bacterium. Lineage (GTDB taxonomy): Bacteria > Bacillota_I > Bacilli_A > Erysipelotrichales > Erysipelotrichaceae > Bulleidia. Next base: position 6,410 of record CAMVGT010000087.1, on the reverse strand, counting down.
GATTCAGAAAACTGAACAGGAATCCCTGCGCGGCGCTCATGCCGACTTTCTTCATCACAATGCCGAGCGAGAAGGCAACCGCCATATATCCCAAGGCAATCGGTATTCCATCCCGGAAGCCTCTGAGGAGGTCTTCCCGCAATGTAAACTCTTTACTTTTTTCTTTCATATCGTTTTCATTTTTATCATTTTGACTGAAATAAGTAAAGAAGAAATGGGGATTGCTTGATTCAACGCAAAAAGTATGAGTATGCTATAATCATCAATGCCGTCGGCTTCTTTTTGTCGTGCCGGCATGATAAAGCTTATTTATGAATCAGAATATCCGTAAAATCACAGACGGGGCAATGATGATTGCCCTGGTAGGCGCTGTGCTGCTCATGGACAGACAGCTTGCCGGATCCATATCTTCCATGGTGCTGTTCCTGTTCCCGCTGCCGATGGTTTTCTACGCAGCCAAGCACGGACTGCGCAACAGCGGTGCTGTTCTTGCGGCACTGCTGGCGCTGACATTCATGCTGGGAACGCCGCAGAGCATCTTTTTCGTCGCTGCCGAAAGCATTATCGGAACGGTCTACGGGGCAGGTGTTCATAACAAAACCGAAAACCGGAAAATCCTTTTGAGGACATTGGTGATGGCAGCTCTTGTGGAACTGCTGGCAATGGTGGTATTCGCTTCCTTCTTCGGCTATGACATGGCCGCGGAAATTGAAGAATATACCAAAATCATGTCTTCTCTGAGCGCCAATACCGGAACGCAGCTGCCTGCAGCATTCCTGAATCAGAATTCACTGAAGACATTGTTTGCGATGGCGGCGATCCTGACCGGATTGATGGAAGGGATGATTACCCATCTGGTTTCAAGACTGATGCTGAAGAGGCTCCGCTTCAGCCTGCCTCCTTCTGTGCCGCTTGCGGATTACTATCCTGCCAAGTGGAGCGGATACGCAGCGCTTGCGGCGATGGTGCTGTATTACTGGTCGATGAGCAGACCGTTTGAAAGCGAAGTGATTCAGACGGCTGTGCAGGCACTGGGCACCGGAGGAATGATGTATCTGGTTGTCTATGGCGTCATCGGAATTGCCGTATTATTGCCGCGGATCAATCCGGGCATGGCAAAATGGGTGATCCTGATTGTATTTGTACTGCTGCTGGTGTTCTCGCTGTCATTGGCAGTGATCGGTTTCCTGTATATAACAGCAGATATCCATAAACAGGTTTGTGAAGGAGGCAGATATGCGTCAGAAAATCAATAGACTGAAACGGCTGGTAATGATCCTGATCGCAGTGCAGGCTGCCATTCTGGCTTTCCTGTGGTTTCTGAAATTCAATGTCCTGGTCGGATGTATCATCCTTCTGGCTGAAGCGATCGGCAGTCTGCTTCTGTTTGATTACATTCAGAATACGGTTGAAGAAGAAACAACTGGCGTGAAGCAGATGCTCGGCTCCACCGCAAGACAGGCATACCTGACCGGCGGAATCGGTATCGTCATCTATGATGACAACTATGTCATTACATGGATGTCGGAACTGTTCGCTGAGCGGGGGATTGACAGAAAGGGACACAAACTGCTGACATGGGTTCCGGAAGCGGATGATCTGATTTCCGGAAAAACCGATACAGCCACTGTCCGTCTGGATGAGCGCAATTATGAAATCCGCCGTTCGGAAGATTCGCAGATCATCTTCTTCCGCGATATTACCGAACTGAGTACCTACCGTGATAAATATGCCGATGAGCAGCTGGTCATCGGTATGGCGAATTTCGACAACTATGATGAAAGCGTACAGTATGCCGATGAAGCGGATACTTCCGCAATTACAACTGCGGTCCGTACGCCCCTTGTCGATTACTGCAACCAGTACGGAATTCTTGCCAAGCGTCTGAACAACCACAACAAATATCTGCTTGTGCTCAATGAAAAGAGCTTTGCGAAAATTGCGGCTGACCATTTCTCGATTCTTTCCAGAGTCAGAAAAGCAGCCCAGAAGCTGGACGTCTCCATCACTCTGTCCCTGGCATTTGCCAGAGGCACAGGCGACCTGCTGGAACTGGATGAAATGGTTGCCAACCTGATGGACCTTGCCCAGACCAGAGGCGGCGACCAGGTCGCTGTTCAGAAGGCAGGCGAGGAAGTCAAATACTTCGGCGGATCAAGCGAAGCAACCGAAAAGCGAAGCAGAGTGCGTGTGCGCGTTATGTCCCACGCTCTGCGCGATCTGATCCAGCAGTCGAGCAATGTCATTATCTGCGGACACAAGAATGCGGACTTTGACTGCATCGGCTCTGCCATCTGCATTTCCAGAATCTGTTCCGCACTGCATAAGCAGTCATGCATTATTGCCCGTACCGGCGGCATTGAAGAAAAGCTGGATGGGGCAATGAAGGAAAATGACGCGCTTCTGAAACAGGAAGTGAACTTCGTGACGGAAGGCGAAGCGCTCAATCAGCTCAAGGACCAGACCCTGGTGATCATGACCGATCATCACAATGTCAGACAGTCCAACGGTGCAAAAGTGCTGGAAAATGCGAAGCGGGTTGTCGTCATCGACCATCACAGAAGGTCTGCCGACATGGGCGTCAAGCCGGTGCTGATCTATATCGAAGCCGGTGCTTCCAGTACCTGTGAGCTGTTAACGGAAATGATTCCGTATATGTCCCCCAGAACCGACATTTCCGATATCGATGCCACATTTATGCTGGCAGGCATGATCATCGATACCCAGAAGTGGCGTGTCAGAACCGGTTCAAGAACCTATGACGCGGCCAGCGTGCTGCGCAAATACGGCGCCGATCCCCAGAAGGCCTATGACTGGATGCGCGATACATTTGATGAATTCAGCCTCAAGTCTATGGCGATGGCATGCGCGGAAAGATTTGACCGCGGTGTGATTGTCGCGCCGATCAAGGAAAAGAACATAACCCGCTCATTGATGAGCCAGGTTGCGGATACATTAATGGGAATCCAGGGCGTGGAAGCTTCGTTTGTCATTGCCCAGTCGGGATCTGACATCTGCGTCAGCGCAAGAAGCGGCGGCAGAATCAATGTGCAGCGGATTATGGAATCCATGGGCGGCGGCGGCCATATGACAGCAGCCGCAGTCCAGAAACCCAAGACAACAGTAGACGCGGTCAAGGCAGAACTGCTTGCCGCAGCGGATCGATATTTCAAGGAGGAAACAGAAGATGAAAGTGATTCTTAAACAGGATGTCAAGAAAGTCGGAAAGCGCGGAGAAATCGTTGAGGTTTCCGACGGATATGCCAGAAATTATCTGATCGCAAGAGGACTTGCGGTCGCTGAAACAAAGAAGAGTCTTGAAATCCTCGGTGAGGAAAAGAAGATCGAAGCAGCAGAAGAAAAGAAGCGTGAGGAAGCTGCCAGAGCAACCGCGGCAGCTCTTGAGGACATGACACTGGATTTCCATGTACGCTCCGGCGTTGAGGGAAAAGTATTCGGTTCTGTTTCCACAAAGCAGATTGCCCAGGAACTGCAGAAGCGCGGCATCATCATCGATAAGAAAAAGATTATCGACACCGCTCCGATCCAGTCCCTCGGCACAACCAAGGTCAGAGTGGAACTGCACAAAAACGTGATCGGCACAATCAAGGTCAGACTGATCGGAAGCGAGCAGTAAAATGCCCAGGACCCTGCCGTCCGCTCCGGAAGCGGAAGCCAGTCTGTTAGGTACGATGATGGTCTATCCAAACGCGGCCCGCGCCGCGATGGAGGAAGGCCTGAATGAAGATGATTTTTTCATCGACGCGAACAGACGGATATTTCAGGCATGCGAAAGCCTGTATAAAAGCGGTACGCCGATTGATCTGACAACCGTCACGACACGGCTAAAGGATCTTGATCTTCTCGATAAATCCGGCGGGATTGAATACCTGACGGACTTATCGGAAGCGGCAGTTACCAGCGCCAACACAAAAAGCTATGTCACATTGATTCATGAAAAGGCGATCATGCGCAAAATGATCGCAGCTGCCGAAGAAATCGTGGAAGACGGTTTCTCCGGTCAGCCGGATATCAATGAATTCCTGGACCATGCGGAAAAATCAGTTCTGGATGTTTCCAGAAACAGAAGAACCAGCGAATTCAAAAACTCGCCTGAACTGATGGCAGAGACTCTCGACATGATCCAGAAGATGTCCGACAACCGTTCGGATATCACCGGACTGAAAACCGGATTTACGGATCTTGACCACACCCTGCACGGGCTTCACGGCGGCGATCTGATTGTCCTGGCTGCCCGTCCGGCGATGGGAAAGACAGCAGTTGCGCTGAACCTTGCGATGAATGTCGCCCAGTATCAGCCCAAGGAAGCGGTCGCGATTTTCTCGCTCGAAATGGGTGCTGAGCAGCTGGCAATGCGTCTGCTCAGTGCGAAGAGCCATATCGAAGGCGACAAGCTGCGTACCGGACGTCTGTCCGATGCCGACTGGAACCGCCTGAATGAAGCGGCCGGTGAGCTGAGAATGTCCAACATCTTCATCGATGATACCGCCGGTATCAAGGTTCCTGAAATCTTCTCCAAGTGCCGCCGTCTGCAGGCGGAACACGGACTGAATATGATCCTGATCGACTATATTCAGCTGATTACCGGCTCCAATACACGCGGCGAAAACAGACAGCAGGAAGTTTCGGAAATCTCCAGAAGCCTCAAAGGTCTTGCAAGAGAACTGAATGTTCCTGTCATCGCGCTTTCCCAGCTTTCCAGAAGCGTTGAATCCCGTGACAACAAGCATCCGATGCTGAGCGACCTGCGTGAATCCGGTGCCATCGAGCAGGATGCCGATATCGTTCTGATGCTTTACAGAGAAGCGTATTATGATGAAGCTCTGCGTGAACAGGCGCAGAAAGAAGGCACGGAACGTCTTGAAATCAACATTGCCAAACACAGAAACGGCGCTGTAAGAAAGATCTACCTCGCATTTGAGGGCAATACCACAGCGCTCTACAACATCACCAGCGATCAGTAAACAGAAGGAGGGCGGAGGAATGAAAAAATTTCTGACAGCACTGCTGTGTTTCGCGGCGGCTGTTCTGATTGTCGTGCTTCTGCCCGGCTTCAGCGGCAGCGACGCGACAAGACAGGTGACGGACAGTTCCAGTGTCGGCCTTTTCGACCAGCAGGCTGTGCGGATTGTCGATAAGCCGGTTACGGTTCATCCGGTTTACCGTCAGGGTCAGCTGATCGGAATCCTGCAGGATGAAGGCAAACTGGCCAGACACCTGAAATCTGTCTATAAAACAGAATTTGCCCAGGATTATCCCGGATCGGCTGCCAGCCTTGCCAAGGATATGTATATGACTTCGGAAGAGGTTTATATCACCTATACCGACGCGGACCAGCAGATTCTTGATTATCTTGATCAGAACAATCTTTATTCGCTGCAGGCAACAGCCGTTTCCTTTTCCGATGAAAACGGCGTCTATTCCCGCATCTATGTGGCAAATGAGGATCTGTATCAAAAGGCAATGAACAGCTATATTCTCAACTTCACCGATTCGCAGTCCCTGATTGCGATGCGCAGCGGCGAAACCATTCCGCCTCTGACATCATTCGGTTCCCAGGATACGGCGATTTCCATCAGCCAGAAGATCACAACTTCGACTGATTACGCAGCGCCGGAAGATATCTTTGTCACAGAGGATCAGATCATTGAGTATCTCAAATACGGATCCAATACGGAAAAGGAATACTACACCGTGCAGAAATACGATACCGTGGCCGGTGTCGGTGCGAAGAACCACGGTCTTTCCGCAACCCAGATCATGAATCTCAACCGCGACAAGATCAGTTCCGTCGACCAGGCGCTTGAAGAAGGCGATCAGCTCTGCGTGACATATTTTGAGTCGCCGATTGATATTGTTGTGATGAAGGACTCGCTGCGCCAGGTGCCGGTCTATTACGATACTTCCTATGTGGAGGATGAAAACCTTCTGATCGGGGAATCCCAGGTCAGACAGAAAGGCGTCAACGGAACACGTAACGTTCTCTATGCGGAAAAGTGGATCAACGGCGTACTGGTCAGCGGTACTGAACAGTCCAGTGTGGAAGTGACTGCACCCAAGGGCGAAATCATCGCGGTGGGAACCATGCAGCAGCCAAATGTCGGTACCGGCAATATGAGATATCCGGTCGACAACCCGGCAATCACATGCCGTATCGGCTGCTATTGGGGACATAACGGAACCGACTTCATCAATCAGTATGACCGCTGGGGCGATGTCTATGCGGCTGATACCGGTGTGGTGGAAGTCAACGGCTATACATTTATCAACGGCTATTATGTGATCATCAATCACAACAACGGCTTAATGACATATTACGGACATATGAACGAACCCAGCGATCTGAAAGTCGGGGATATCGTGCGCAAGGGTGATGTCATCGGCCATAT
>CAMVGT010000086.1 GCA_947167125.1 uncultured Erysipelotrichaceae bacterium | reverse complement strand
TGTGTAAAGGGAAATCATTTCAATGACGGAAGAATCTTTATGCTTTTTATTCATAATCTGCATTTCCTTTCTGTACGATGTATTCACCTGGAAGAAGCAGATTCCTCAAAGATAATTCTGAAATTTTTGAATTATTGAACTGACACCCATGCAGAAAACGGGAATTTTCTCCACCCAATCCCACTTTCGTGCACTTCTGTACCCCTTTTTTCCTCATTCCAATGGAAAGCTGAATGATTCTGCCGAGAAAAAGAAAAAGCTCACCCTTTTTCAGGATGAGCCAGCTTGATTCAGTTCAGATTACTTAGCGTAAGCTGCTGCGCTGTTTCCGGCAATCAGACCGAAGACTGTGAAGTCCGCGACAGCATTTCCGCCAAGGCGGTTGGAACCGTGAACGCCGCCGGTGACTTCGCCTGCTGCGAAGAGACCCGGAATCACATTTCCTTCTGTATCGATGACTTCCGCATTTGTATTAATCTTCAGACCGCCCATTGTGTGGTGGATACCCGGCTGAACAGTCAGTGCATAGAGTGTTCCTTCAAGAGGCTGAGCGAAGCTTGTTCTGTTGAAGTCTGGGTCATTCTTTGCTTCAACATAGCCGTTCCATGTGGAGATTGTTTCCGCAAGAGCTGCTTCATCAACGCCCATTTCCTTAGCCAGTGCTTCAGGGGAATCGCCTGTCACAGTCCAGCCCTTGGAAACATAGCCCTGGATGACTGCGGATGCGTCATACATCTTCTGGTCAACGATCAGCCATGCATAGCCGCCTGTCTGGTGATTTTCCGCATCGGATACCTTGTCACGTGTGGAGACTTCGTCATAGAAACGCTTGCCTTCCGCATTGACCAGAATCGCGCCGTCGCCTCTGAGGCCTTCTGTGATCAGGTTTGCGGATCCGTCATCTGCGACATGAACTGTCGGATGGAGCTGGATCTGTTCCATGTCAACAGTAGCTGCGCCGATGGCTTCCGCCATGTCAATGCCCTGGCCGAGGATGCCCGGAGCGTTGGTTGTGATATAGCCGTCAAGAGCAGGATTGAGTGCCTTGACTTTGTCGTTGTTGGCACCGAAACCGCCGGTTGCGATGACAACGGACTTTGCGTTGATTGTAACGGAGTTGCCTGCTTCGCCTGTTGCACGGATGCCTGCAGCCTTGCCATCATTGACGATGATCTCTTTAGCAGTTGTGCTGAAGAGAATTTCAATGTTGCGGTCTGTTACATTCTTTTCCAGAATCGGGATAACATAGGCACCGACGGAAACGACTTTGCCTTCCTCATTGACCGGTCTGTGGATTCTCTTGACGGAAGCGCCGCCGAAAGAGGAAACATTGTGCAGTGTTGCGCCGTGTTCATCCAGCCAGTCGATTGCGTCTGCGGAGTTTTCCGCAAGTGTCTTGACCAGTTCGAGATCATTGAGACCTGTACCGCCGATCATGGTATCCAGTTCAAAGAGTTCAACGGAATCGAAATATCCTTCCGGTTTTGCCTGGTAGGCATCCCACTGTTCCTTGACTGTGGCAGCGAGTTCCTTGATCTGGTCAGCATTTGTGCCGGAGAATGCTTCGGCAGCTGCGAGCTTGGCTTCAACGCCTGCGATTTCTCCGAATTCGTTTTCATCCTGGAAAACTGTCTTGGCAGCATTCATACCGCCGGTGGAACGTACGGAGTTACCTCCTGCCATTCCTGTGCTTTCAAGAATTACGACGGACTTGCCTGCATCAGCAGCTGTGATCGCAGCGATCATGCCGGCTCCGCCTGCACCTACTACTACAACATCAACATCCTTTGTGATGTCTTCTGCGCCTGCGGATTCTCCGCCTTCCTTCTTGACGAGGTCTTCAGGCTTCAGTCCTGCTTCCGCAAGAGCTGCCTTTGCGGCCTCAAGAATTGCGGTGGAAGTAACTGTCGCACCGGAAACCATGTCAACATCCAGGGAGTTTGTGGCAACGATTGCGTCGGGCATAGTGTCGATTGCCTTTGAACCGATACCCGGTGTTTCACCAGGTCCTTCCGCCTGGAAATCTGTAATTGCGCCGTCTGTCAGAGTGATTGTGACCTTGACCGGATTGGAAGGTCCGCCCTGTCCTGTGGCTTCGCCTGTGAATGTTCCGGAAACACCGCCGCCTGTAGCGGGTGTGTTTGAGGAGCATCCGACAAGACTCAGGGTCAGAGCGGCTGCTGTGAGCATTCCGAATAATCTTTTCATTGTCTGTTTCTCCATTTCAGCTTGTTAATTTTTTAACAGCACAGTTATTCTACAATGCATGACATGACCAGGCAAGTCACATTTGTCACGAATCTGTCACATAAATATTTCCGCTCCATGCCCTGTCTTTTATTTTTCAAAACACCATAGATGATGCGTCATTGACACAGAATCCCGGGCACAGAAAGCCTGAATCGTATATAAAAATGCCGAAGATTTCTCTTCAGCATTTCCGGTTGAAATCTGTGTTCCTGCGGATCAGAATTTGCTGTCATAGCGTGAAAGGAATGTAACCATATGCTCACGCAGGCACGCCAGTCCGACGCCGTATTTTCCGGCATATGTTCCGCTGGAATAGCCGTTGGCAATGCCGTTTTCACTGGCCCAGAGAACTGCCTTGAAGAAGTAGTCGCTGGATCTGACATCCTTGAATTTATTGGAAAGTGTCCTCGGTTCAGGATTGCCGGCAAGACGCCACAGGAATGTCATTGCATGTTCACGGTTGCAGTCAAGGCCGACACCGAATTTTCCGGCATACGGTCCGCTGCTGTATCCTTTTGTGATTCCGTTTTCAACACCCCATAATACAGCTTTATAGTAATATGCACTGCTCTTTACATCAGAGAACGGATTCACTGTTGTTTTCGGTTCCGGCTTTCCTGCCATTCTCCAAAGGAATGTCATCATATCTTCACGTGTACAGGAGAGCCCCACACCGAACTTTCCTGCATACGGTCCGCTGGAATAGCCGTTTGTAATACCGTGATCCATTGCCCAGTACACATGGTTGTAGTAGTAATCTGATTTGTTTGAAACATCCGAGAATACAACACTGACTTTGCATGTATCCGTGATTCTTCCATCCCCAAGACTTGCGGTGACTGTGGCTGTACCGAAATCATGCGGCTTTACAGTTCCGTCATGTGTCACTGTCAGTACTTTGGGATCGCTGGAGGTCCAGTAAATATATTCATCTGTCCCTTCTGCCTGAGGCAGTCTCAATGATTCTGTACGGAAGAACGGCAGCAGCAATGAATGCTTATTCAGTTCAGCTGCGATTGAAACATGAACGGTATTGGAAGTGACGGATCCGGCCGCATTGCTTACAGTGCAGCGGAAATCGCAGTTATTGTAATCTGCGGATGCCTTAAGCTCCAATGTGCCGCTGTTTTCTTCAGAATCAAATTTCTTCCAGTCCGCCCCTTCTTTCACACGGTAATACCATTGATATTTCAGAGCCGTTCCTGAAGCACCAACCTGCAGAAGCATATCATCACCAAGATTCAGATTCAGACTCTTCGGCTGCTGTGTAATTACCGGTTTCTGCAGGCCTGAAGAACTGACAATAACAGGAACACGGATCTCCTGTTCAAAGACATTGGCAGTCAATTCTGTTTCGCCATCTCTGACTGCATAGATCTTTCCATCCCGGATTTCTGCGATACCAGTATCTTCAACTGTCCATTCCGGAGTTAATGTGCAGACAGGGGAATCTGTATTGATGAAAAAGTCCGAAACAACAAAGAGTTCAGCTGACACTGATGGATATTCTGTACTCTCTTCCGGAGCCAGTGCGACTGTATCCGGCTCAGCTTTCACATTGTTATAGCTGTAGACTTTGCCGGAAGAAACTTCAATGACTGTAACAACTGTTCCATTTTCAGCGGGCCGCACATCACCGGTGCCTGTACGGGAGCCAAACTCCTGAACGAAGAACCTCAGACCGCAGTATTCTGCAAAGCCTGCCCCCATATATTGATGATTAGCGTCGAGCATATTCCTGCGGTGTCCCTGACAGCTGTAGTCTTCACCCTCTTCACGGAAATTCATGTAGAAATCATAAGAAGCTGCTTCCGTGCTGCTGGATGAGGCAATATTCTCGCTATCGGGGTGTTTCCCGTCAGATGATATCGCCGATGAAAACCTTTGACCGTTCGGCCTTAAGTGTTCGCCATTGAAGTAAACAGCAATCTCAGCAGCTCTCTGCATTGCGATTTCTTCCAGTGAGTAGCTGTATTCAAGCGGTTCAAGCTGTCCGACCAGACTTACAATTTCACCATCTAACCCCATGTAATTTGCTTCATCGCCTGTACGGAAATCATTTACATAATCAAGCATCTTTCTTGCCTCAGTCTGATGATACGTGACCGAGGCTGTTGCCTGATAATAGATGTTCTCTGCCATCTCTGATCCCGCTTCAAGCGCATCATAAACTTCTTTGGATCTTGTCAGGATCACTCTGCTTCCATCGACAAACTGATAATATTTTGACAGATCAAAGCCCGGAAGAAGTGTATCAATCTTGCTGTTTCTCACATCGACCACACCATTCCCGGAATAGCAGCTGTCATCCCGCAGACGAATCTGTTCTTCTCCATCTCTAAACGATTTGATTTCACCTTCATTGACCAGGCTGCCCTGAACATTCAGCTTTCCGCCGTACATGTCCATTCCGCCGTATACTGTCAAATCTATACCTTCCGGCACTGTGATCGTTCCTGCATTCGGATCAAGCGAGCAGTTGCGGGGAATGACCAGATTATCTGTCAGTGTAATATCTGCGAAGGTCGTCGGGCAATATTCTTTCCAGTCTGTATGATCACTTTGAGCATCATAAAGCACATCGCGGATTTCTTCCTCTGAGATACATTCACGGATCAGGTACACCATGTTCTTTCCTTCACCGAGACGATGAACATTTTCTTCTCCGTAAAGGTAAGCTGTTGCCAGATTGGCAGGAACAAAAGTATTACTTTCACCAATACTTTCACCATACAGGTTTAGATCTCCTTCAACCGTTACAGTACTTGGATTGGCACGTGAGAACTCTGTCGACTCTCCTGTTCCTCTTTGAATTGTAGAATATGCGTTCATCGTCCCATATATCGTGAGATTATGACAGCTGAAAAATCCGGAAACAGTAAAAGTGACTCCTTCAGGTACAATAACATCTGTTGGATATATATGCATGCTCTGCAGCCAGTAAAGGCTCAGATCCTCTTCGATCACGAGCGGATTCGGTCCGGTATAGCTGAGAATATCATCGGAGCCACCGGATTCGATCATTTCTTTCAGTTCCTGGAATGAAGATATTTCACCATCTTCCCATGATTCCGTGTAGTCCTTCAGCTGAAACTGTGTAAAGCTTCCATTTTCTGATTCAGAGAATTCACTCAGATTAAATCCCTGCAGCATTTCGCCAGGATTCAAAGTTCCTTTGTAACTGCGAAGCAGGATCACGCCTTTTCCAAGATATCTTCCTCCATTTGCCAGCTTCAGACTGCCGCAGCTTCCGGTATCTTCTTTACGCAAAATGATCTGACGCTTGTTCTTCAATTCTCCTTCCACAGTCAGACACGCAGATGAAAAATAGCTGCCGACATCCAATTCCCCGCGCACAGTCATTCTGGCCCCTTTTCGGATGATACCGTCTCCCTGGAGATATAGATTAATATGACTGTCGATTATAATGTCTTCCGAAAAATCAGCGTATCCGGAATAATAAATCATATAACCTCCGCCAATCCAGCCATGATGGTTGGCATAGTCCAGAAGGTTCATCAGTTCATCCATGGTGCTGCATCTCTTATTTACATAAAGATAAGATGATACGAGACTTTTCTGTTCGATATAATCTATACCTGTTACTCCGTCAACTGAGATATGGCCGCTGTTGATGACACTTCCGTTGACTGTAAGATAACAATCACCCTGATAGTCTGAAAGGTCTGCTCCATTTTCGATAATCATTTTTCCGTCAACAGTCAGATCGTTAACTCCCAGCCTGCCCTTCAATGTGACTGTTACGCCGCCGGGAATTCTGACCGGTGTCTTAATCTCCCTGTAGCTGATGTCACTGATTTCCTGCACGCCGAAAACAACTGTCAGATTCACAGGGATTGTTATATCCTGGGAGATTACGAATTCGCTGTCCTTCATTGTGCAGAAAGCAGTTACTGCGGATGAGTAGCTTTTTGCACACATGGACTTCAGCTGCGAATAATTGGAAAAGCTCGTCTTCTCGGCACCGTCTATAATCGGCAGGAAGTTGATTTCTTCCCCCGGACCGAGCCGGGCAGGTTCATCCTGATCTGCCGCATCCGCAATTTCAGCATCTTTTTGCGGACCTGATTTCTGCAATTCCTCATAAGTGTATCCGCCGTCTTCAAATGTTTTGGGATCATAAATATCTTCCGCCAATGTCACTGTCATTTGTAACAGGAACAGTGAAAGAATGGAAAATAACGCAAACAATCTTCTGCTCATGGTTAATTCCTCCTGGTATTATCCGATTTTTAAATTCTGTATCCTTAAACAAATTATACACACTGAACAGCTTTAAAAATCAATGCTGTATAAATTTGTGTCTCATACTGCAAAGCCCGGGCTGATCACCCGGGCTCTGCAATTCTGATCAATCACCGTTTTATTTCTGCTGATGCGGGTAGGAGAATCAGCCGGAATACAGTGATTTAAATTGTTCTTTTGATCAATCATTCCGCATAGCGGTAAAGGAATGTAACAATATCTCTTCTTAATACATCTTTTCCTACTCCGAATGTTCCATCGGAATAGCCGTTTGTAATACCGTTCTGTGCCGCCCAGCGGACTGCATCGTAATAGTATTTGCCTTTTGCAATATCCTTGAATGTTTTGGATGTGCTGTATTTCGGCTTGCCTGCCATGCGGTAGATGAATGTCATGGTATCTTCACGGGTCACATTCAGACCGACACCGAACTTGCCTTTATGAGGTCCGCTGCTGTAGCCGTTTGTGATTCCCTTCTGGGATGCCCAGAGAACCGCATTATAGTAGTAGGATCCCTTCTGCACATCGCTGAAGCTGACAGTGCCTGAGACTTTCGGTGATCCTGCGGTTCTGTAAAGGAATGTAATCATCTGTTCACGGGTGCAGTTTTCATCCGGTCCGAAATAAACATTGCCATAGCCTTTTGTGATGTTATTGTCTGCTGCCCAATAGACAGGGTTGAAGAAATACTGATAATCCGGATCGCCTTTTTCAGGAGAACCGGCCACATCATAATATCTGGTCTGCAGATCGCAATATGCGATTCCTCCGCCGGTGACGTGTCTTGCGGTAATCATCACCGAACCATAGGTGTGGGCTGTCACAAGACCGTTCTGATCCACTGACGCCACTGAAGGATTCGTGCTTTCCCAAATCACGCCGCGGGGATCTGCATCTTTCGGTCTCAGTGATACTCTCAGCTGCAATGTACTGGCTTCTTCTTCACTGGATGTCGGCATTTCCTCATACTGCATATTCATCTCAATCGATGTTACCTTAACTTCTCCATCGAGATCTTCGGGAACTTCACCGTTGTAATAGTTAGTGGCTTGCCAGAGTGCTTCATTGATGTTGCCGATTGCGATCTTTGCCCACTCCTGTTCTGAGCCTGCATAGCACACATATTTCAAAGATGATAAAGAACTGCCGAAAGCATTTGCCTTGATCTCTTTCATGCTTTCAGGAATCGCAATGCTGCGCATTTTATTGCATCGTGTGAAAGCAGATGGATCAATGGATGTGACACCTTCTTCAATGATCACCTTTGTGATTTCAGTACGGTAGTCAGTCCATTGATAAACATACTGATCATGTTCCATTGCCCCTGTTCCTGAGATGGTGAGTACGCCTTTTCTATCCAGTGCCCATGTCACGTTTTCACCGCACGCCCCATGTGCCCTCAGGTCTGCATCCGGTTCCGGCCATTTAACGCGGTCGGAGCAGTATGTTTTCAGTTCGTCTTTTTTATACGCAAAGATGTCCGGCCAGTCTTCATTGGGATCCTCTCCTTCCGAATCGCTGCACATATAATTTGACGAATAGAGATAACGGATCCGGTTGGTATATGTCGGGTCCCCTGTCGGATGTTCAATATTGATTTCGCTGACCATTTCAGACAGGTAATATGCCATCTGATTGAGATAATAGCCGTAGAAAATACCGCTGGCATAGCTGAAGCCGTTCCCGAAAGAGAATTCCGGCTCCGGCGCAGATCCCTCAAATTTCACCGAAGAAAGACGCGGTGTATAGGCAAATGCCAGACTGCCGATTCTCTTTACGAAAGCAGGAATTATAACCTTTTCGAGGTAGGTATAATGTGAAAAAGCCTGCTGTCCGATCCGTTCAACAGAATCCGGCACCCTGACTTCAGTCACGGTTTTGCCATTGAGAATCAGTTCAGCACCATACTCCAGAGGAGAAGAAACAGCTTCTGACTGGAACGTTTCTTCTGCATAGCCGATATCCGTTTCGCACCAGGCCGCAAGATCACTGATCACAACTTTCTTCAGGTTATTATTTCCTGAAAAAGCTCCGCCTCCGATTCTTCTGATTCCTTTTCCGAACTGAACAGATTCAAGGGATTCATTCAGGTTTCCGGTATCCTGTCTGAAACAGGATTCACCCACTTCTCTGACACTGTCCCCAAGAACAGCCTCTTTCAGATTGATGCATCCTCTGAAAAGATATGTTCCGAGCACACTCGGTCCGGATACTGTGACCTTTTTGATCTCATCATTGTAATCCCACCATCCCTGTTCATCGACTTTGCCGCTTCCTGTAATTTTCAGCAGACCATTCTGATCAAGGGTGAAATCCGCATTCTGTCCGCATGAGCCGGACGCGATGATTTCAGCAGCCTCCGGTCTGACTTCTGCAGCCCTGTTTTCTTCTGCCTTTACAGCTGAAGCAGACATCATTGCAAGCGAAAACGGCAGAATCAATAAAAGCGAATTCCTGATTAATCTTTTCATTGTAAACCTCCCTATTAAATCAAGTGTTTTTTGCTTTATTTAAAGGCTTTTTTTGAATT
>CAMVGT010000085.1 GCA_947167125.1 uncultured Erysipelotrichaceae bacterium | reverse complement strand
AAGCGGTAAGGCAACTGGCTCTGAACCAGTCATTTCGGGAGTTCGAATCTCTCTATCCCAGCCATTGAAAACACGGTAGTTCACTGCCGTGTTTTTTTGTATAATATTCATAGCAGAAAGAAATACATTATCATTAGGCAGGAGTAAATCATGGAGAAGTATCTTTGTATTGACCTCAGCAGAACAAAACTGAGATATGCACTTGTAACTGAAGGACTCGATGTACTTGCGGAAGGAAATGAATATATCGGAATTGATAACCGGGAAGAAGTATTCGGACCGATCAAGACAGTCGCGGACAGATACCGCGATGAGATCGAAGGCGTTTCGATTACAATGCCCGGCGTCATTGATCCGGCAAAAGGCTTTGCATACAGCGGCGGCGTTTTCTCGTGGGTAAGAGATGTACCGTACGCGGATGAACTGTCCGCATACATCAATCTGCCTGTTGTTATATGCAATGACGCGAAGGCGGCAGCACTTGCGGAAGTCGGCTACGGGGCACTGAAGAAAGTTGAAAACGGCGTATTGCTGATGATCCTCAATACCGGAATCGGCGGCGCAGTCATTACCGACGGTCACATCCTGAACGGCCATCATTTTGCGGCAGGTGAATTCTCCTATATGAAAGGCGATTACCAGCGCCGTGAAGGCTATCAGGACATGTTTGCTTTAGCCAATTCCCTGGACGGTCTTTCCAGACTTGTCGAAGAAGCATCCGGCAAGAAGAACCTGAATGTTCTGAGAATCTGCTCCAAAATGGCGGCAGGGGATGAAGATGTCAGACGCGGCGTAGAAGAATACTGCGACAGACTGGCAGTCTATATCTACAATATCCAGTGTGTCGTCGATGCGGATGTCTTTGTGATCGGAGGCCATTTAACCGACGATCCCAACATGGTCAAGATGATTCAGGCATCGGTGGACAAGATCTTTGCGAATGATCATTTCAAAAATATCTTCAAGCCGACCATCAAGCAGTGTGTCTTCCATGACAATTCCCGCAGATACGGCGCAGTCTATAACTACCGTCTGCAGAAAGGAAAGATCTGATTCTGTTTCAGAACCTGCGGAACCGTCAAAAGCGGTTCCGTTTTTTATTTATTCAGATACAAAATAGAGTACAATGTGAGAGTTGAAAAAGGAGTCCTGCTATGGAAGTTAAAGAAATCGTTGTTGCCAGCTCGAATGAAGGAAAGATCCGTGAATTCAGAGAAATGCTGGAACCGAGAGGATATACCGTCAAGTCACTCGCTGATTTTCCGGATCTCGGCGAGATCGAAGAAACCGGAACCACATTCGCTGAAAACGCAGTCATTAAGGCGGATGCAGTCACTAAGAAATACGGGATTATGGCCGTATCCGATGACTCAGGTCTTGAAATCGATGCGTTTGACAGACAGCCCGGCGTGCTGAGCGCCAGATGGCTTGGCCATGATACGCCGTATTCTGAAAAGAACCGGATTATACTGGAAAAAATGGGTGACAGAAAAGACCGCACATGCCGCTATGTATGCGCGATCGCTGTTACAAAACCGAATGCGGAACCGGTCGTCTTTGAAGATACAGTGGAATGCGAAATCGCATATGAACCTTCCGGAACCAATGGCTTCGGCTATGATCCGATCATTTATTATCCGCCGTTTGAAAAGACCATGGCGGACATGGACAAGGATGAAAAGAACAGCATTTCCCACCGCGGGAAAGCGGTAAGAAAGCTGGAAGAATGGCTGGAGAAGGAAGATGCGTAAGTTTCTCAGTACGGTTGCGGCGCTTCTTGTGATGATCACAAGCCTTCTGACGGCAGGCGATACAATGTGCTTTATGCATCCGTTCTATTCCTATGAATATAAAAAGGGTGCCCAGGCGGAAAAGATCGGCATGAGCGATGAAGGACTGATGGACGCAACTGTCACATTGCTGGATTATCTGCAGGATAAGCGCGATGGCATTCTTGTCAGCACCGAAGTAAACGGCACAATGCGGGAAGTCTACAATGAGCGGGAAACTAAGCACATGGTGGATGTCAAAAAGCTGTATCAGAACGCAATCACCGCCAGAAACCTGATGGCAGCTGCGGCAGCCGTGATTCTAATCGCACTGTACTTTATGAATAAGAAGTCTTATTTCACATTCCTGTGGGATGGATGGAAGAACGCAGCGCTTTTGATGGGACTGTTTGTGCTCTTTATAGCGATCTGGTGCATTGTTGATTTCAATGCATTCTGGACACAGTTCCATCAGACTTTCTTTGACAATGATCTGTGGCTGCTGGATCCCAATACATCGATCATGATCAATATGTTCCCGGAATCGTTCTTCTTTGACATTGTGGCTTCCATCATCATCGTGCTGGTCATTGTCTGCGGACTGATCACATGGCTGCTGTCCTTTATGAAAAAGAAGGAGTGTCTTGCATGATTCATGTCGTACTCTTTGAGCCGGAAATTCCCCAGAATACCGGCAACATCATCCGTACCTGCATGGCATTCAATATGAAGCTCCATCTGATTGAACCGCTTGGTTTCTACATGGATGAAAAGCATTTAAGACGAGCAGGAATGGATTATATCAAAGACACGGACTATCACATCTGGCCGGACTGGAACACATTTGTTTCAAATAATCCCGGAACCTATTTTTATTCCACAAGATACGGACAGAAGAGTCCCGATCAGTTTGATTTTACAGTTGACGATGATATCTATCTGATTTTCGGAAAGGAAAGCACCGGGATCCCGAAAGAGATTCTCCGCGAGCACCTTGATTTCTGCATGCGCATACCGATGCGTCCGGACGCGCGTTCCCTGAATCTTTCCAACTGTGTGGCAATTGTTTCCTATGAAGCACTGTCCCAAAGGGGATGGGAAGATCTTTCAAGAGTGGAAGTCATCAAAGGAAAAGACTGGCTGAGTCAATAAAATAGACAATCCGGATGATGGCATGTACAATTACAGCGAAAAGGAGGTATCCGGATGCTTGAAAACATCAATGATTATCTTTCATTCGCAGCAGTGATCCTGATGGCAGGAAGCGCTTTATATCTTCTTTTTGCGGTCACCGATTCCCATCATGATCAGCTGATGAAGGACAGGCAGCAGCGCTATTATTCGTTCTATGAAAATGCTGATGATGATTTTGAAGAAGAGAACCGGACAGATCCGTATTATGAATAAGGAGTTATGATATGGCTCTTCAGGAAGAAATCAAATCCAAAAAATGCTATCCGCCTTTCGGACCTCTGTCCCTGGGCATCAAGGCGGGTGACTTCATATGTCTGTCAGCCACACTTCCGCTCGACTGCAAAACCGGTAAGGTTGAAAGCGATGATTTCCGAACCCAGGCTGAAATGTGCCTCAGGAATCTGGACGCATTGCTGAAGGCAAGCGGCCTGACTTCCGCTTATGTTTTAAAAACAACGGTCTACATCACAGATATGAACAACTACGACATCCTCAATGAGGTCTATGCCGAACATTTCGAAAAGCCGTATCCGGCAAGAGCCGTGATCGGTGTTCAGTCGCTGCCGAAAAACGCGCAGATTTCCATCGAAGCCTATGCAGTGGATACCCGGGCACTTGAAGTGATCATTGCTTCGGAAGAGTCCTGCTGCAGCGGCAAGAGCTGCGGAGTGCAGAATGATCAGTAAAGCATTGATACTGAAACAGGAGGGCAGAGGCTCTCTTTTGATTCTTGAGAACGGCAGAACCATACGTTTTGAAAAGAAACCGGTATCGCTTCTGAATGACTGGTGCATCGCCTGCGGTTCATCTCTTGCCGGCAGAACGGAATCCTTCCGCACAGTTCTGGATGTAACGCAGAAAGCGGCGGTGATGATTTCGGAAATCACCCAGGAGATCTGGTTTCCGACGCTCTCCATGAACAGCGCAGACTGTATCTGGATCTGCTTCAATCAGATTCTCGATGTCCATTCCGGTGCGCCGCATACTTCGGAAATTGTATTCTTCAGCGGCGACAGGATTGAAATTGACTGCGATCCCCGTACCATACGCACACAGATGAAAAGATGCCGCAGCTATCTGCAGCATCTCTCACAGGGCATATATCTTAATGAGACTGATTCCGACTGATTGGAATCGGTTTTTATTATCATTCATAAAGAAAACAGGCATGGCGCCTGTTTCGGATGATTACTTGAGAATGATTTCCATTCCGATTGCCTTCTGGACTTTTTCCAGCTTGGCATCGGCGAGAACCTGTGCCTTTGCGGCACCTTTGTTCAGCGCATATTCAATTTCACCGCTGCTGAGGATTTCATGATAGCGGTTCTGAATTTCTTCAAGCTTCGCGCATACCGCATCGGCAACCGCACGCTTAAAATCGCCGTATCCTTTTCCTTCGAATTCCGCTTCGATTTCCGCCATCGGCTTTTCGTTGGAAAGGGAAGACAGAATCTGCATCAGGTTGGAGATACCAGGCTGGTTTTCCGGATCGAAATGAACTTTCGCATAGTTGTCGGTTACTGCTGACATGACTTTCTTTCTTGCGGTTTTCAGATCATCCAGCAGATAGATGCATCCTTTGTTTGTCGCATCGGACTTGGACATCTTCTTTGTCGGATCAGAAAGGGACATGATTCTTGCGCCGACTTTTGCGACCAGGGGTTCAGGAACGGTAAACAGTTCGCCGTATCTGTTGTTCATGCGGATTGCGACGTCTCTTGTTAATTCAACATGCTGTTTCTGGTCTTCGCCGACCGGAACATAGTTGGGATCATACAGAAGGATATCCGCTGCCATCAGGGCCGGATAGGTATATAAGCCGCCGGAAAGATTCTTTTCGCCATGCGCCATCTTGTCCTTGAACTGGGTCATACGGTTGAGTTCGCCCATGTAGGTATGGCAGCACATGATATAGCCGAGCTGGGCATGGGCTTTGACATCTGTCTGCAGGAAGATTGTCGCTTTTTCCGGATCCAGTCCGCAGGCAAGATAGAGGGCAACGCAATCCCTGAGATTTGCCTGGAGTTCTTTGGGATCCTGGGGAACTGTAATGCAGTGCAGATTGGCAATGAAGGCATACATCTCATATTCATCCTGGTATTCGACGAAGTGTCTCAGCGCGCCGATATAATTGCCTAAATGCAGCTGTCCGGTAGGCTTGATGCCTGAAAGCATTCTTTTCATGATGTTATTCTCCTCTTATAGAAACAAAAGTCCCCTCATCATGAAGGGACGCATGGGAAACTGTATGCGCGGTGCCACCCGACTTATTCATTGCTTAATGAATCACTTTACGGGATAACGGGCCGCCGGATCATACGATCGTGCTCCCAGGCTCCAAAACGATCATCTGCAGTGCTGACAGCTCGCATCATCCGCTGCCTTTCTGAATAGCTTTTCCGCAGTGCATCCGCACCTGTTCACAGCAAATTCATTATAATCACAGTTCTTTTTCTTTTCAACCGGACTTCCGCTTGGATGATCACGTGCTATAATACCGAGTGAGGTAAATATGATAGTCGTTTATACATCTCCGGGATGCGCCAGCTGCCGCAAAGTCAAGCAGTGGCTGAAAGACCGCGAACTCCCGTTTATTGAAAAGAATATATTCAAGACTCTTCTGAACGATCAGGAAATCAAACACCTGCTGATGCGCTCTGAAAACGGAAGCGATGATATCATCTCCAAGCGTTCCAAGATTATCCAGGAAAGCGGAATCGATATCGACAATATGACAACCGATCAGCTGATCGGCTTCATCAAACGCAATCCGAGTGTGCTCAAACGGCCGATCATTGTTTCGGAAAGCGGTTTTCAGGTCGGCTATGACGAAGAGGAAATCGGTATTTTCGTACCTGCTGAACTGAGAAGAGTCGCAGAGAACACTTGTACAAGGGAATGCCCGAGTTACAAGACATGTGAAAAAGTCCGGGAAACGGAAGAAAGTTTACAGACAAAGAGGTCCTGAGGGCTTCTTTTTTGAATCGAAGGGTATTGTTTATGAAGAAAGTACTGGTCGGCTTATCCGGCGGTGTGGACAGCGCTGTGGCTGCCTGGCTGCTGAAAGAGCAGGGATATGATGTGACATGCGCCTTTATGCGCAACTGGGATTCCATGGCAAATGCTGATTTTGCCGGCAATCCGACACTGGACAATGATGTCTGTCCGCAGGAAGCGGATTATCATGATGCCCAGCTTGTGGCGGATAAACTGGGTCTTGAACTGCTCCGCATCGATTTTGTAAAGGAATACTGGGATGATGTTTTTTCTTCCTTTCTGGAAACATACCGGATGGGGGAAACGCCCAATCCCGATATCCTCTGCAACAAATATATTAAATTCAACACCTTCATGAAATTCGCAAGGTCCAAAGGCTTTGAAACCGTGGCTACCGGCCATTACGCCAAAACCGGAATCGAAAACGGAAAGACTGTTTTGATGAAGGCGGATGACCGCAATAAGGATCAGTCCTATTTCCTTGCCGAAATCGACCGGAATGTTCTGCCGGATGTCATCTTCCCGCTTGGAACAATCGATAAGCCGGAAGTGCGCAGAATTGCCAAAGAGCTCGATCTTGCGGTTGCGGCGAAAAAGGATTCCACCGGAATCTGCTTCATCGGCGAAAGACAGTTCCGTCAGTTTCTGTCCAATTACCTGCCGATGAAACCGGGTAAGATCATCAATATTTCCGAACATAAGGAAGTCGGCACCCATAAAGGTGTCATGTATTACACAATCGGCCAGAGAAAAGGCCTTGATATCGGCGGCATCGGTCCGTTCTATGTTGTCGGCAAAAGCGTGGAAAGAAATGAGCTCTATGTCACGGATGAAGCCCATCAGGACTGGCTCTATTCCGACTCCTGCATTGTCAGCGGCTACAACGTCATGGCAGACCGTGATCTCCCGCTTGCCTGCGCGGCGAAGTTCCGCTACCGGCAGCCGGATCAGAAGGTCACCGTATCGCGCATTGATGAAGACAGAATGCTTGTCACATTTGATGAACCGGTTCGTTCCGTCACATGCGGACAGGAAGCTGTCATCTATGATCAGGATGTCCTGATCGGCGGCGGCAAAATCGAAAAGGTCATGAAAAACGGTGAAGACCTGATGGAAAAGGTGCGCGAAGAAGGAAAGATTCTTCTTTGATGAAGCACTCCGTGAAAACGCTGGCTCTCTATTTCATCGGCTGGCGGATGTTATTATGCTTTACCGTTCTGCCTTTGATCCGCACTTCTGTTTCTGAAAACAGCTGGATCGCGGCAGAACTTCTTTCCATGCTTGTCGTCTGTGTGACTGCAGGGATTCTGGAGCACAGAAAGATTTATGAAGATATGAATGCTTTTCTGTCCGGAAGAAAAAGAAATGCCGTATGTATCCTTGGTGCAGTTTCGGCAATTCTTGCGGTTCAGGCTGTATTTATGATTCTGATGCGTTCTGCCGGAATGAATCAGATCCCGCAGAGCGCAGTGTTCAATCAGAATCTGAACCGATCTTCCTGTTTCGGATCGATGATGATCTCCGTACTGCTGACCCCGTTTCTGGAAGAAACCGTATGGCGTGTTTCATTGATTCAGGTTCTGGAAAGATATATGAAACGAAGTAAGGCAGGGATTATGAGCAGTATTCTGTTCGGACTTTCCCATGTACTGATGGGATCTGTGTCAGCTCCTGCAGTATCTTTGTGCTGGTTGATCTTTTATGCAGTCTGCGGGTGGATTCTGTTTCTTGCAGAAGAAAAATCCGGTTCTGTATTTACTTCTGTGATCGCGCATGCGGCAGTCAATCTGGCATCGGTGGTGATTTGAAATGAGTGAAAATGCGATTGAGTTAAACGGCAGATTTACATATATTCTCTTCCGTTCCGAAGAGACTTTTTATACTGTCGCCCGTTTCAGAATCGATGATGAAAGAGGAAGGCAGATTACGGTCACCGGAATCATGGAAGATATCCAGCTGGACCTGCGCTATCTGCTGACAGGAAACTATATTGAACATCCCCGCTACGGCGTGCAGTTTGCGATTGAAGGCTACCGGATCCCTCTTCCGGATGAAAGGGAAGGGATCATCCGCTATCTTTCCGGCATCCAGTTTGCCGGCATCGGAAAAAAGACAGCGGAAAAGATCGTCGACGCCCTTGGGGAAGACTGTCTGAATATGATGAAGGAGGATATTGCCGTTCTCCATCAGGTTCCCGGCATTTCCGAAAAACAGTTTTCTTCGATTGAAGAAGGACTTAAAAAAGAAGATTCGGGTCTTGAGGAACTGGTACGCTTTCTCAATATCCAGGGTGTCGGCATGCGCAACCTGATGCGTCTGAATAAAGCATATGGCAGGCATGCGCTCGAAAAGATCCAGGAGAATCCTTACCGTGTCTGCGATGAAGTGGACGGTTTCGGCTTTGCGACAGCTGATAAAATCGGCATGAATCTCGGCATCGCGATCGATGATGAAAGAAGACTCTACGCTTTGCTGGTATCTTCCTGCATGGAACTTTGCATGCAGAGAGGAAACAGCTATGCGCGCAGGGAATCACTTGAAGAATTCTTCGCATCAAAGACAAGAGGGATTTCTTATGATTTTGATGAACTGCTGAGTATTGCCAGGCAGAATACAACATTGATTGTGGAAGACAGCCGCATTTATCCTTCCACCCAGCATGAAGCGGAAAGGGGAATCGCGCGCTTTCTTGCCGGATTCCCGTACAGTGAGCTGGAAGAATGCGATCATGATATCCTGCATGAATATCTCGATCATCTCGAAGATGAGCTTGAGATTGAATATGATGACATCCAGAAACAGGCGATCGACGCAATGTTCGATCATCCTCTGACGATTATGACCGGCGGACCGGGTACCGGCAAGACAACAGTGGTCAACGCCATGGTCCACCTGTTCGCAAAAATGTATCCGTCTTCCGTCATTCTCTGCGCTGCGCCGACCGGAAGAGCGGCCAAGCGTCTTGCCGAGCTGACCGGCACCAGTGCGTCAACCATTCATTCGATATTGAAATGGGATCTTGAGACCAATACATTCGGACGCAACGGCGATGATCCGATCCAGGCGGATCTGCTGATTGTCGACGAGTTTTCCATGGTTGATTCCTGG
>CAMVGT010000084.1 GCA_947167125.1 uncultured Erysipelotrichaceae bacterium | reverse complement strand
AACTATGGAAATACTGGGTATGCTGCTGATTGCCCCGATGATATTCGGAATGCCGGTAATTGATTCCTTGATTCTCGGAACAGTGATTGCCGCTGTTTCACCAGCTGTGATTGTTCCTCATATGCTCAGAATTATGGATGAAGGCTATGGAGTTCAGAAAGGAATTCCGCAGATGATTCTTGCCGGAGCTTCTGCTGATGATGTATTTGTCATTGTTCTGTTTTCTTCTTTTACCGCAATCGCGCTCGGCGGTTCTTTCAATCCGGCCATGTTTCTTCGGATTCCGACATCCATTCTGTTTGGTATCGCAGGCGGAGGGCTGATGGGTTTTCTTCTCAGCAAAGCTGCTGAAAAGATCCATGCTGACAACACTGCATCGATGACTGTTATGCTGTGTATCTGTTTTCTTCTTGTAACACTGGAAGACGTGATGAGCGGAATCATCGGATTTTCAGGGCTGATCGCAGTAATCGCTATGAATATGATGTTTGCCGCAAAACAGCCGGAGCTTTCTTCAAAGCTTTCCGCAGGATTTTCATCGCTCTGGCAACCGGCACAGATCTTTCTGTTTGTTTTAGTCGGTGCGGCTGTGGATATCCGCTATGCGGCAGGCAGCTGGTATACATATCTGATCCTTCTTACCGGTGTATTGCTGTTTCGGATGGCTGGGGTGGCTGTATGCATGACCGGTACGGAATTAAACAGAAAGGAGCGTCTTTTCTGCATGCTGGCATATACGCCCAAGGCAACCGTACAGGCCGCGATCGGCGCAATTCCGCTGTCATACGGGCTTTCCTGCGGCAATACAGTTCTTTCTGCTGCAGTGATCGCAATCCTGTTTACTGCTCCTTCAGGCTCGTTTCTGATTGATCTGACTTACAGAAAGCTGCTTTCAAAGAATCAGAAATAAAGAAAACCTGCAGTCATAGGACAGCAGGCGGTAAGATCATCTGTCAAACCGAAGGCGGTAGGTACAGGAACGGCAGAGTTCTTCTGTAATTCTGCGACTGCGGAAGCCTTCGCACATATTCCTGTATCTTTCCGAAGAAAGAATGGTCTGCAGATCTGTTTCAAAGAGATTTCCAAGCGGGATCCTGCCGCCGGCGTCCAGGCAGCCGGGAACCACAGTGCCGTCACTTAATATGGCAATCTGGCTGATCGCCCCATGGCATGTGCCGGTATCGCTGCCGGTATTGTTTTCTTCAGGCCATTCAAAGGGATTGGAATAATCAACATATACACCGGGCAGAATCCTTTCATTGCGCACTCTTCCGGATTCTTCCGGCTGATACCGCTCATGGATCATGTTCAGACATTCTTCCGTTCTTTCCAGTTTCATCTGATCATCGCGCCAGAAGCGCAGTTCGCAATATGGTTTTCCGTTTGCGGAAGCTTCCTCAATAAAGCAGAAGATCGGTGCCATGAATTCAGCAGGATCTTTTTTGTGATATTCAACTGACTGCAGGGAAAAGGATACTTTCCTCAGAGCTTTCATGCCAATAAGATCCGGATGCTGAGGAAGCAGAAGACCGTTTGTGACAAGCTGTACTTTGCACGAATGCTTTGCGGCAATTTCCATCATTTTATCAAACTGCGGATGCAGAAGGGGTTCGCCCTGCACATGCAGATAGATATAATCGGTGATCTGATCCGTTTCTGAAAGAATATGCTCAAATTCTTCCGGAGACATAATCCGCGGCTTTCTGTCCGTTTTCATACAGAAGGCACAGGACAGATTGCAAACATTGGAAATTTCGATGTAGATACGCTTGATCATTTTATTTCCTTCCGATCAGATCCCGGCATACTTTCGAAGCGATCATCAGTCCTGCTGCAGGCGGCACAAAAGGGGAGGAACCAGGGGAAAGACGGCCGGAATTTCCTTTTGTTTCAAGGCCTTCAAGATCAGTGATAACCTTGATCGGCTCTTCATAAGAGCTGACAACACAGAGCTTTTTCACACCCCGTCTGCGCAGTTCATGACGCATGATCCTTGCCAGCGGATCTCCCTTGGTTTCATAGATATCCATGATATGAAGCTGCTCAGGATCAAGGCGGTTTCCGGTACCCATGGAGGAGATGATCGGCACACCGTTTTCCTGCGCTTTCAGAATCAGGTCAACTTTTGCGGTAACCGTGTCAATCGCATCGACTATATAATCCATCTTTTCAAACTCAAAGAGATGGCTGTTTTCGGGAAGATAGAAAACAGGATGCAGAATCACCTGAATATCCGGATTGATGGAATGGATGCGCTTCATTGCGGTTTCTGTTTTTTCCATGCCGATGGTATCGTGTGTTGCAATGATCTGACGGTTCAGATTGCTTGGCGCAACAGTATCGTGATCAATGATTTCAATTGTTCCGACACCCGCTCTTGCAAGAGCCTCAATCGCATAGCCGCCGACACCGCCGGCACCGAAAACCGCGACACGGCTTTCCTTCAGCCTGTTCAGCGCTTCTGTCCCGATCAGCATTTCCGTTCTGATATTCTGGTTTTTCATGACATCAATTCCCCACTGACTGTATTTTATGCGCCGATTGCGGTTGTTGCAAATGGTGTAATACCGTAAAAGACAAACGGATTGTCATATCTTTGTAATTATGAATCCGTACTGCTATAATTACTGCGCTATGGACGCTGTTATTTTACTGAACAAGCCGGCAGGGATGACTTCCTTTGACGCAGTCAGAAGAGTCAGGCGCATTTTTCATGAAAAGAAAGCCGGGCATACCGGAACGCTTGACCCCAACGCAACAGGACTCATGATCATCCTGCTTGGCAGATATACAAAACTTCTTCCTTACTGTGCGGCTTCAGACAAACGCTACCGCGCAACCTTTTCTTTCGGCAAAGCTTATGATACCGAAGATATCTGGGGAGAAGTCACAGATGAAAGAATGCCCGGTGAACATACACAGGAAGAACTGAACAATGCCGCTGATGCAATGACCGGCGATCAGATGCAGGTTCCTCCGATGTATTCGGCAATCAAAAAAGACGGCAGAAAGCTTTATGAGCTTGCCCGCAAAGGTATTGAGATTGAACGTGAGGCCAGACCCATTCATGTTTCAAAGCTGGAAGTTGTAAAGACCGGTGACAATGAATTCACGATGGATGCGGTTGTATCAAGCGGCACCTATATCCGCACGCTGATCGTTGACTATGCGGCTTCTCTGGGAGAGCTTGCGGCAATGAGTTCCCTGGTGCGCAGCGGAATCGATCATCTTTCCCTGGATCAGGCATGCACGCTGGAACAGCTGGAAGAGCAGCCGGTATACACCAATCCGCTGGATGTCATCGACCAGTCTTTTGTCCGCATGGAAATTCCGGACCTGAAGAAAGTGAAAAACGGCATGAAGCTGCAGCTTAATACAGAAGCTGAAAAGATTCTCTTTACGGAAGGAAACGAACCGGCAGCAGTCTATGAAAAAAGAGAAGACGGATATTATCACTGTCTCAGGGGGCTCTGGTAATATGCGTGTCATCAATATCAGCATCGAACGGAAGAAATATATGCCGCTGCCTTTATGCGCATGCATCGGCTATTTTGACGGCATGCACAAAGGCCATCAGGCGCTGATTCATGAAACCGTCGCGATGGCAAAGCGCTATGGATGCGAAAGCGCGATGATCACATTTGATCCCGATCCCTGGGTAACCGTGAAAGGCCTTCATGATGTGCAGCATATCACCACAATGCGCCAGCGGATGAACATTGCTGTATCTCTTGGCATCAACAATATTGTTGTGCTCAAATTCACCAAACAGATGTCAGAGCTTTCTCCGGAAGCGTTTGTGAATGAGATTCTCGGCCAGCTCAATCTGCGCGGCATTGTATGCGGCTTTGATTTCCATTATGGCGCAAAAGGAATGGGCAGCTGCGAAAGCCTGAAGCAGCAGGCGGCCTTTGAAGTAAAGGTTGTCGATGCGGTGGAGGACGAAGCAGGAAAGATTTCAAGCACCCGTATTTCCGCCAAAGTTGCGGAAGGGGACATCCCTGCAGTCAACGCGATGCTCGGCTATGAATACCAGATGGAAGGCATTGTCATCCATGGCCGCCACAAAGGCACATCCATGGGTTTTGCGACTGCCAACATCCGCTATTCACGTGAATACATACTGCCCAGACCCGGCGTCTATGCCGGATACGGAACAATCGGCTCAAAGAAATACAGAGCCATGATCAACCTCGGGCATAATCCGACAATGAATTATACGCAGGATCTTTCATTAGAGGCCCATTTTATCGATTTTAAGGGCGATCTCTACGGTAAGATGATCACTCTTTCATTCATCAGAAGAATGCGCCCAGAGATGAAATTCAAGAACCGTGACAACCTGATCATGCAGCTGACGCAGGATCTGCGCGATATCAATAAAACACTCAATGCCTATGAACAGTCTTTATCTCGATCAGATGAAAACTCTGATCCCGGACGAATTTGAAGAATACCTTTCATCTTTTGATAACCCGCCGCGCCGCGGTATCCGGATCAATTCATTGAAAACAGACGCACAGGAGCTTTCCGGCCTGTGCACTTTTGCAATGGAAAAGCATCCGTTCTGCGATAACGGCTGCTTTGTCGAATCCGAAGAATCCTTAGGCCGGTCCAATGCATACAAAACCGGTCTGTTCTATATCCAGGAACCCAGCGCATCGGCAGCCGTGACTGTTCTTGATCCGCGTCCGGGGATGAAGGTGCTGGATTTATGTGCGGCACCCGGTTCCAAATCCACGCAGATCGCAGAGAAGCTGGGCAATACAGGACTGCTTGCGGTCAATGAATATTTCGGCAAGCGGGCACAGATTCTGCTGGAAAATATCGTGCAGAACGGAACCGCCAACTGCATGATTTTCAATAATGACACCAAAGACATCGCAAAAGCATTTCCTGAATATTTCGATGCGGTTTTATGCGATGCGCCTTGTTCCGGAGAAGGGATGTTCCGCAAGGATCCCAAAGCGCAGGATGAATGGAGTCCCGCCAATGTTGATCTTTGTGTTGCAAGACAGGCAGAGATTCTGGACAATGCGGAAAAATGCCTGCGGCCGGGAGGGATTCTTGTCTATTCCACCTGCACCTTCAATATGAAGGAAAATGAGCTGCAGGTACTGAATTTTCTGAAGTCGCATGATAACATGGAGATGGTTAACCCCGGTGTTTCTTTCGGCAGAAAGGGAATGATAAATGAAATGGGAATTGATATGGCAGTACGCATCTTTCCGATGGATGGCGGCGAAGGCCATTTCATCGCAAAAATGCGCAAGAAGGGGGATCCTTCTTCAGATCCTGCAGTCAAAGAAGCAGTCAGCGACCGCATTCCCAAAGAAGCGATGCAGTTTCTGAATGAACTGCTTGAAAAGCCGTATCCTTATCTCTTCTTTAAGAACGGACGTCTGTATGGCGGCATCAATCCGTTTATTGAAACAAAAGGTCTGCATCTGATCCGCAGTCAGGTGTTCCTTGGTGAAATGATCAAAAACCGCTTTGAACCGTCGCATCATTTCTTCCTTTCCTCATGGAGTCCTTTTAAGCGCACAGCTGATCTGAATGATGAACAGATCATGAAATACTTCCATGGCGAACAGATCAGCTTTGAATCTGAAAAGGGATATACAGCCGTATGCTGGAAAGGACATCCTGCCGGCGGGGCAAAAAGCGACGGTAAGAATCTGAAAAACAAATATCCCAAACAGCTTCGTATCCGCTGAGGAGCTTTATATATGAAA
Organism: uncultured Erysipelotrichaceae bacterium; assembly: GCA_947167125.1. GTDB lineage: Bacteria > Bacillota_I > Bacilli_A > Erysipelotrichales > Erysipelotrichaceae > Bulleidia. The sequence goes on along the minus strand of CAMVGT010000084.1, from coordinate 3,440 downwards.
CTTGATCTATTCAAATTTATTGATGAAACTCTGGAACTGTATGACCGCAAGATGCCTTCGCTGCAGTATGCAGAAGGGCAGATCCGCAATGCCTTCAAACTGATGTTTGACCACGGTGAGTCCGTTGTTTCATTCCGCACCCGAATCAAAACCTCCAATTCTCTCAAGGAAAAACTCATCCGCAATCAGTTTTATCTTGATTTTGACAGTGCTGAAGAAGCACTCGCAAACCTGAGCGACCTGATCGGAATCATCATGCAGTGCCGTTTTATCCGCAATGAAGCGGAACTCTACAAACAGATGTTCAATTATTTTGAAGAAGACGGCAGCGGCTACAGCAGATGCACGGTCGACCGCAGCATCTTCCTGAACCTGCGCATGCCCCAGCCGCAGATCCAGCGCAACGGCTTTACGATATTCAGGATCGACGGCTACTATCTGTTCAATGAAACCAGAATCAATTTTGAACTGCAGATCAAATCGCTTGTTCATACATTCTGGAGTGAAATCGAACATGAGGTCGTATACAAGAATCCGGATTTTGTCATGTATGATTCCTTCAACCGCAATATGCTGGGGGCGATCAGAGACAATCTTGATGTAGTCGACAGACAGCTTGAAATCATGTACAAGGAAATCTCCTATGAATCCAAGCGTGCCCAGATCGGTATGGATGAACAGGGGTTCAAGGTGTTTGTGGCCAGAAGCGTCAATGATCTGGTGAACCGGAAGATGAAGGAATCTGTCGGCTTTACGACCGATTTCAAAAAATGTTCGGCCACAATCGCCCAGTACATCTATATTCATGATTTTGCCAACGGCGAAAACAACCGCGAGAAGATGATCACCTATCTGGAAATGCTGAGTGTCATGAGTGAAAATCCGCTGGATTTTTCCGAAAAGATTACGCTGGAATCGGATTTCTTCAGCACCGATCCGTTTGTCAGCCGGCTTGGCAGCTATCTGGCTTCCCAGCTCAATGTCAATTTCCAGTGGCATGTCTTCTTTACAATTCTGTTTACGATCCAGGAGGAAAATGATTCCATCGATCTCGCCAATTTCTGCAAAGTCATCAAACTGCTACTGATTCAGCCGAGATGGTATGCAGGTATCTGCAGCGGTCTGAATGAACATGCCCAGGATGTACGGGATGATCTGATGAACATTCTGCTCGATGCACTGATCGACGCAAATACCATCCGGATCATCTATGAGGACAATCTCTACCGCTGCATGAATATCTTCCGCGCATTTGCGGATAAGATTTCAGAGAGGTATCAGACGTATGAGGAATACGAAAAAGACCGCAGCGCAATCCGCAATGATCTGTATCATCAGATCGCGATTCTTTTCCATTAAAACCAAAATGTGTATAATGAACGGGTAAGAAGGAGATTCATATGGCACAGGATTATGTAATTCTCAATGATCAGAATACCAACGGAATGATTGCAGTCAATAAATCCGTTTTCAAGGCAATCGCGGAAATCAGCATTGATGAGATTGAGGACGCGATCCAGATTCCGAACTCCCGCTTCACAAAGCCGCTCTCGATTAAGATCGAAAACAACCGGCTCAATGTGGAAGCAGATGTCAGACTGAAGTACGGTTCCAATGTCGAACAGACATGCGAACTCGTTCAGAACCGCATTTATGAGAATATTCTCTTCATGACCGGCTTCAAAGCAAATGAAGTCACTGTCAATGTCAGCGGTTTTGAAAATTAGTGTTGACATTGTCAGAAGAACATAGTTAAATGTTCAAGGTAAATGAAATCACGGAAAGAAGAAGCACCGCTTCTCACCCGAAGTCCGCAGGACCTGGGTACAAGGCCGAAGAAAAGATTCAGACTTTTTCGGACAGGTGCGGCTTCGTACCTGTTTTTCATTCTTAGGAGGATCACTTGGGAAGGATCAAAAACAACAAAAACAGAAGAAAAGAACCTACTGATTTAGTCAATGAAGATATCCGCTTCAGAGAGGTTCTTGTCATCGGCTCAAACGGCGAACAGCTCGGCGTCATGATGCGCAGGGAAGCGCTTGAAAAAGCGTATGAAATGAATCTTGATCTGCTCTGCGTGGCACCTAACGCTCAGCCGCCTGTATGCAAGATCGTGGACTACGGACGGTACAGATTCGAAGAGCAGAAGAAAGCGCGCGAAGCGAAGAAGAAGCAGCATGTCACGGAAATCAAGCCGCTCCGCGTTTCACCTGTCATCGACGAAAATGACTTCAACACCAAACTCAACCAGGCAAGAAAGTGGATTGAGGAAGGTCAGAAGGTTCGCATTGACATGCGTTTCAGAGGACGTATGATCACCCGTCAGGAAGTCGGCAAGGAAGTTATCAGCAGATTCACGGACGCTATTGCCGATATTGCTGAAGTAAGCAAATCAGCTTCACTGGAAGGCAATACAATGTCCGTAATATTCTCACCCAAGAAGGGCAAGTAAAGGAGAACGATATGAAAGCAAAAGCAAAGAAACCCAAGAATTACAAGATGAAGACAAAGAAGACCTTTGCAAAGCGCAGCAAGCTCACAGGTACCGGTAAGCTCAAGGTACAGCATAACTATGTATCACACTTCGCTGCTAACAAATCTCACAAGCAGAAGATGCACCTGGCTAAGAGCACAACAGCTCACGAAACAGATTTCAAGCGTGACAGACAGCTGCTTCAGGGTTAATGCAAGGGAGGTAAAGAAAGATGAGAGTTAAAGGATCAACACCTACACGCAACAGACGCAAGAAGGTATTAAAGCAGGCTAAAGGCTATTTCGGAAGCAAGCATCTTCTCTATAGGACTGCCAATGAGCAGGTGATGCACTCCCTGAAATATGCATATATCGGAAGAAAGCAGACAAAGCGTGAAATGCGCAAGCTCTGGATCGCAAGAATCAACGCTGCAGTCAGACCTTATGATCTGTCCTACAGCAAGTTCATGCACGGTCTGAAGCTGGCTGATATCACAATCAACCGCAAGATGCTCTCCGAAATCGCAATCCATGATGAAAAGGGATTTGCTGAGATCGTAGACGCAGCCAAGAAGGCTCTTGATTCCGCAAAGTAATCTTGCAATCAGAAACTTCTTATAGTATTATTTACAGGCACGAAGGAGACACTCCTTCGTCTGCGGCGTGTTGGTGAAGCGGCTCAACACACTGCCCTCTCAAGGCAGCATTCACGGGTTCGAACCCCGTACACGTCACCATGAATATCAATAACCCGCAAGAACATTGCGGGTTATTTTTCGATAAGGAGGTCAGGATGCCATATCAGTTCCATACAGATACCGATCCCAAGGCAATGGATGAATTCGTAATGAATTCCGACCAGAACAATCTGTTTCAGTGTTCGCCATGGATCAAAGTTAAAAACAACTGGGATCATCTTCTGACAAGCGTTACGGATGAAAACGGAACGATTCTCGCAACTGCGCTTG